>JAVFAU010000048.1:0-9476 GCA_034002335.1 Bdellovibrionales bacterium
CTCTCGTTTTTTAGTACCGAGCGAACGTTCTCAAGGAGCTCTTTATACAGCGGCATTCCGCACGGTTGGGAATTACCGATTCAAGCAACCGCCTCGACACCCTGTATGATTCTCTACACGTCGGGCACAAGCGGCGCCCCGAAGGGCGCGCTCATCACTCCCAAAATGCTCCACTGGAATTCACTCAACACGACGATGCGCCTGAATATCTCGCAACACGATATCTTTGTGAGCTTTCTCCCGCTCTTCCACACCAGCGGCTGGAACGTGCTTCTCACGCCGTTTCTTCACCGAGGCGCAAAGGTCGTTCTCACCAAGAAGTTCGACGCGGAACGCGTTCTTAAGCTCTATCAAGACGAACGCGCGACGATTATGTTCGGAGTCCCGACGACAATGGACATGATGGCTCGAGCCTCCGGATTCCGCTCCGTCGATCTCTCTTCGGTTCGCTACGCCGTTGTCGGCGGAGAGTCGATGTCTCTTGAACTAATCCGTATTTGGCAGGCCAAAGGCGTTCCAATTCGCCAAGGTTTCGGACTAACCGAATTCGGACCAAATGTTTTTTCATTGAACGAAGAAGACGCCGTTCGCAAAATCGGCTCCATCGGCTTTCCAAATTTTTATGTCGAAACCCGGGTCGTGAATCGAGCCGGAAACGACGTGGCTTCGGGCGAAGTCGGAGAGCTTCTTCTTCGCGGCCCGGTGTGTACGCCGGGCTATTGGAACAACGACGGCGCGACAACAGAAACGATTGTCGACAATTGGTTTCACACGGGAGACCTTGTGCGGTTTGACGACGAAGGCTTCTTTTATGTCGCCGGTCGCAAAAAGGACATGTACATCTCGGGCGGAGAGAACGTCTACCCCGTCGAAGTCGAACTGATATTGAGTCAGCATCCCGATGTGCACGAAGTCGCCGTCATCGGTATCCCCGATGCGAAGTGGGGAGAAGTCGGCTGCGCGTATGTCTCTCTCTTAAAACCGATCAAAAGCGCGCTCGTGAGGGAAAAATCAGACGAGCTCTTGGCGTTCTGCCAAAACAAACTCGCCAAGTACAAGATTCCGAAGGAAGTACGTTTCTGCGAAGAGCTTCCAAAAGGGGATTCCGGCAAAATTCAGAAACGACGGCTTAAAGAAATGTCTCAATGTGAGACATCCACCCCGTCTCGGAAGGAGTCGGTATGATTCTCCGGCGAATTTTCGGTTATGCTGATGCCATGCCCATGCGTCCGGGTTCTTTTTTAACGGCACTCGCCCTTGTCTTCCTTTTTGGTGGCTGCCAAACGCCACGTTACAAAGAGTTTGAAGACATTCGCGTCGGCATGTCGAAGGGCGAAGTCTTAAGTGCGGCCGGAAATCCCTCGTATTCGAAACGCTGGCAAGGGAAAGACCGATGGACCTACATTCTTCATGACCACCCTGAAGGCAAACGAACACGTGAAGTCCACTTCGAAGAAGGCCATGTGATCTACATCGGAATCTCCCCTAAACCGACCATCTCGGCTGAGGAACAAGATGTCATCAATGAGAATATCAATTTAGAAGCGGCTGAAGCCGAAGAGCTCGCCAAAGACGGTGTGACGATTCAAAAGTTCCGTCAGTTCACTGACGACGAACAAGATAAATCAAAAACACAGCCATAAAGAGATCACTTCACAAGACGAATACGCTGGGGCTTTTCGTCGTCCGACTCGCCGGCGCTCGCTGGACCGCGAAGCAGAGAGCCGTCTTTTTCTACGATGGATTCGGCGGGAAATACGATTCCAACCTGTCTCTTGATTCGATCAAGCCGCCCATCCAAGCCGAAGGCGCGCTCGATTTCTTCCAACGACTTCAGTTTTTGGATGGAATACTTCCGCGCGGTCGTTTCGTTGCGATCAGGATGATGAAAGCGCACGTGCAGACGCTCTCTTTCGTAAGCTTTCACGACCTTATCGAGATCACTATGTTTGAACGCGATTTGCTGCGTGAACATGCCGACCTTCTCTGAGTTTTCCGTCTTCTGTTTGAGTGCGATCATGTCGGCGATTTCTTTTTCAAGCCCGCGAATGCGCGCCGAATAAGACGTCAAACGCGCTTCGTGATCGCTCCAACGACAGCTTGGTTGCGCGTCCGAGACCGCGGCTCCAAACAAAACAGCAATCACAGCAACGCCAACGAGCAACAACGAGAGAACGCTTGGTACTCTACGGCTCTCCGGCCCCTGCAACGTCGATTTCCGTGATCGCATACTGCTCCCAATGAATACGAACCGCGAGGTTCTTGATCCGGTTGATCAGGATCGTCGCCTTCACTGGAGAGAGTCGTTGGAGTTTTAATACCCCGCTTTTCACGGAAGCCATTAGCTCCGCCGAATCCCAGCCAAAACGCGAGTCCTGTAAAGCTTGTCGGACTTCATCGCGAATATCTTTCGAGTCGATGCCAGAAATAGTAAGGGTCACGACAATAGGCCCGTTTCGCGCGGCACTCACTTCGCTATTGGCGTAGGCGGAGATATCAAGAGGCCCCTCGTCCTGGGGTATCTCAAGATGGGGCGTTCCAAGGTGAGGCGATGAAACATCCATACCCGGAATCGCAAAAGGCTCCTCGGGCGCGGGTTCAACCGAGAGCGGCTCGAGTTCCATGGGAACCGGAGAATCCGCCGAAGGGGCCTCCATTGGAGACGGTTCCATTGGCTGTGTCGCCATCGGCTCGAGGGAAAATGGCTCAAGTGCGAGTGGGTCCAGAGGCGCAAGAGGCACCTCTGGTTGAACGACTGGCTGAGCGACCGATTGAGCGGCATCGTCGGCACCAGCATCGTCTTCGCCCGACACGTGCGCAGCTCCGTCCATGTCGACAAAAACAATCGCGCCGCAACTCGGGCATGTGATCATGCCATAGTCGTCACGCAACTCCGTCGAACACTTCGGACAACGTGGTGTCATCGACGACGTTTCTCGCGCTCCAAGCGACGGCGTTCCGCACGCGAAACACCACCGCCACCGCCGCCGCCAGGCCCGTCATCGTCATCTGTCGGTGGACCAAACGTGAGACGTGTCTTCTTAGGCTTAAGGGCCTCAAGCTGACTTTCAGCCTCGGCGCGGGCTTCTTTAGAAATCTCACCGCGCGGTTCGAAGGATCCACCGTTCAATTCTTGCGCGTATTCCGGTGGAGCGCCGATATCCCCTTGATCCTGTTGGTTCATGACCAATTGGATCTTGAAGAGCTTTTCGAGCGTTTCCGCACGAATCGACGTGTTCATTTCTTCGAACATCTTGAATGCTTCTTGTTTGTATTCAACAAGAGGGTCTTTTTGCGCATACCCGCGCAGTCCGATCCACTCGCGCATTTGATCCATGCGCTGCAAATGCTCTTTCCAGCGCTGGTCAATTGTCTGGAGCAAGATCATCTTGCTGACTTGCTGGAAGAACGGTCCGAGATGCGTCTTCTGGAACTCGAGTCCCGCAACGATCGAACTCTTCACCTTCTCCACGATTTCCGCGGCACCAGATAACCCATCGAGACCGACTTCAAGACCGAACTGCTGAAGAAGCGCGACACGCAATCCTTCAAGGTTCCAACGGTCTTTACCGCCACGCTCGTCGACATAAGTATCCAGCATCCCTGAAACTTGATCGCCAAGCATCTCGCGCACGATCTCATCGAGCTTATCGCCCTGAAGAACTTCGCGACGCAGACTGTAGATCGCCGTGCGCTGCTTGTTCATGACGTCATCGTAATCGATCAGATGTTTACGGATGTCGAAGTTATGACCTTCGACTTTGCGTTGAGCGCCTTCGATTGAACGCGAAACCATGCGGGCCGTGATCGGCTCGTCATCTGGGATCTTCATCGCATCCATGATCTTGCTCACGCGTTCACCGTTGAACTTGCGCATCAGATCGTCATCCAGCCCCAAGAAGAAACGCGACTCGCCCGGATCACCCTGACGGCCCGAACGACCACGCAACTGATTGTCGATACGACGAGATTCGTGGCGTTCCGTTCCGATGATGTAGAGACCACCGGCCGTCACCACATCTTCTTTTTCTTTTTCACATTGAGCTTTGAACTTCGTCAAAGCCGCTTGGTATTCCTCAGACGTCTCGTCAGAATTCACCTGACGAGCCAAGAACTCCGGATTCCCGCCGAGTACGATATCCGTACCACGACCCGCCATGTTCGTCGCAATCGTGACCGCACCTTTGCGACCCGCTTGAGCCACGATCTCCGCTTCTTGTTCGTGGTGTTTCGCGTTCAAGACCTTGTGTGGAATCGAGTGCTCGCGAAGATATTTCGAGATCAACTCCGAGCGTTCAATCGAAACGGTTCCGACAAGAGTCGGCTGACCGTTCTTTTGACGTTCAACGATATCACGAACGATCGAAATGTATTTGCCGTTGGCGTTCTTGAAAACAACGTCCTCATGATCCATACGGCGAATCGGTTTGTTCGTAGGGATGACCGAGACATCAAGACCGTAGATCTTCTTCATCTCGACGGCTTCGGTTTCAGCCGTTCCCGTCATTCCCGCAAGCTTCTTGTACATGCGGAAATAGTTCTGGAATGTGATCGTCGCAAGAGTTTGGTTCTCGTTCTTAACCGTGACCCCTTCTTTTGCTTCGACTGCTTGGTGAAGACCATCGCTCCAGCGACGACCTTCCATAAGGCGCCCGGTGAACTCATCGACGATGATGATTTCACCATCTTTCACCATGTAGTCGACGTCGCGAGAGTACAGGTGATGAGCCTTCAGCCCCTGATAAACGTGATGCAGAAGCTCGATGTTTTGCGGATCATAGAGGTTCTCGATCTTAAGAAGCTCCTCGACACGCTGGTTGCCCTCTTCCGTCAACGCGACCGTTTTCGACTTCTCTTCCATCGTGAAGTGCTGCTCGCGCTTCAGATGCGGAATGATCGCGTTCACGACGTAGTACTTGTCCGTTGAGTCTTCGGCTGGTCCGGAGATGATGAGCGGCGTCCGCGCTTCGTCGATCAAGATCGAGTCACACTCGTCGACAATCGCGAAGTTCAAAGGGCGCTGCGCATAGTCCGCAAGGTCGAACTTCATGTTGTCGCGCAGGTAATCGAATCCAAGCTCGTTGTTCGTGCAGTAAGAGATATCGGCCATGTACGCGGCCTTCTTTTGCACGTCGTTCTGACCGTGAACAATCACGTCGGTCGTAAGTCCGAGCCAACCGTATAGCCGCCCCATCCACTCGGCATCGCGGCGAGCGAGGTAGTCGTTCACGGTGACGATGTGAACGCCCTTGCCGCTAAGACCGTTCAGATACGCCGGAAGGGTCGCAACAAGCGTTTTACCTTCACCGGTTCTCATTTCAGCGATTGATCCACGATGAAGAATCATACCGCCGATCAGCTGTACGTCGTAATGGCGCATGTTCAAAACGCGCTTACCAGCCTCGCGACAAACCGCGAAGGCCTCGGGCAAGATCGTATCGAGCGACTCGCCCTTGGCGATACGTTCTTTGAACTGCACCGTCTGGTTTTGGAGTTCAGCGTCGCTCATCGCTTTGATGCGCGATTCTAAACTGTTGATCTTATCGATGACTGGGCCAAGGCGTTTCATTTCACGCGCATGAGCCGTGCCGAAAATTTTAGTGAGAACTGCGTTGATCATGTCCTATCATTCCGTTCTTTGTTGACGTGGGACAGAATAGCCCCGACCTACCCCTTAGGGCACCCGAAGAATCATTTTTTTAGGGCGCTGCATCGACCCGCCACTGAGTCCTGCCGCAACAGCTCGAACACCGATGCCGCGACCGCGTTTGACAGGTTCAAACTGCGCACCTCACCCGGCATTGGCAATCTCAAAACCCGCTCTGACAAGTGCTCAGGACCTCCCAGCAGGCTTTCAACCTGTTCACGCGTCAATCCCGTGGTTTCTTTACCAAAAACCAGCCAATCGCCGCGTTGAAAATGGGCATCGTGCAAAATCGTTTCACCCCACGTCTCAATGAAAAAAACCCGACGAGGGTCGTGAGACCCTCGGACCAGATCAGCCCAGCTCTCAAAATTCTCATGAACATCAAGAGCAAGGTGCCGCCAATAGTCCAAACCGGCCCTTTTCACCCGAGATTCAGTGATCTCAAAACCAAGCGGCCCCACCAAGTGAAGCTCGCTCTCTGTTCCCACGCAGGTGCGACTGACATTTCCCGTATTTTCAGGAATCAAAGGCTCTACGAGCACCACTCGGCAAAGCGGATCATTCAATCGCTTTCGAGATGGCAAAAAGGAATCAGTTTCAGTTAACGACATACCCGCTTTTGCCATAGAATAAACGTCAATGGAAACTGTGAAGCAGACGCGCGTTCGAATTTTCAGTCGCGGCTGGGAGGGCCTGGTCCTCGCGGTCGGCTTTTTTCCCCTCGCCGTGATCATCTGGAACCCAACCTGGATCACCAAAAACTGGGAATTCCGCTTCTGGAGCGATCTGATTTTTCTCAATGTCGTCCACAATGCTTTTTCGTTTTACATCATATGGAAGTCCAACGAAATCCGACGCGCCATCCGGGAACGCTACGATGGCCAACCCTGGCGCTTGCATCTTAAAGCGGCCTCAGTTTTCACGCTTAGCTCCCTCATCTTAGTGCTCCTCTATCAAAACGAAGTCTCCAACCCTCTGTTCTACTTCATCATCCTCACGCTTCTGAGTTTCCTCCCTCTTCAGCACGCGATGTCGCAGCAAATAGGCCTAAGCCGACTTTACGATCATGCTTTAAAACAACAGATCGCATTGACGGAAAAACAAAGCGCGCGCCTAAGTCTTATGGCGAAAATTGAACGCATCGGGCATCGAATCGCTCTCTTGGGAGTCTTACTGCAAGCAAGCGCCTGGCTAGAGGCTTCCCCCCAAAAACTACCCACTTGGTGGCTTCCCGCTTCGAATTGGGCGGGCGATTGGGGCCATCGGATATTTCTAGTCGGCACGACCCTACTCTTAGCGAGTTACATTCTGAGGCCATACTGGTGGAAATCAAACCAGTGGGTTTTCAACCTGCGACGCGCATGGGAAATATTCCCGGCCTACTTCTCCTTGAACTACATCGCCCTTCAACGACTGAATCATGGGCTCGAATACCTCGCCGTCACCGCAACTATCGATAAGGCCTCTCAACGCCGCAAATCACGCGCCTTCGAGTGGACGGTCTTTCTGCTACTTTCCTCCACGGTCGCCTACCTCTACCTCCACGTCATCGCGGCGCGCTGGAACCCTTCTCCCTTTTCCGGCCTCAACCTCGGCAGCCTATCCTTGCTCTTTGCCTCCGTCTCCGCCGCCATTTCGATTACACACTACTATTACGACTCCCAGATCTTCAGATTCTCGCAGCCTGAGTTTCGTGACAACGTGCTCCCTCTTCTCTCCCCCGCCAAACCGACAGAACGGCGGATTTCCGGGAGTTAGAACTCTAGCCCCTTCCTCAGAAAGAAAGATTTCCGCGACCTTGCGTTTCTTTTGACTCGCAAGAAAGCCGCTCCTATCTTGAGGTCCCAATAGATGAAGAAAATCGAAGCCATCATCAAACCGTTTAAACTCGACGATGTTGTAGAAGCGCTCTCTGAAATCGGCGTCGAAGGCGTCTCCGTCTCTGAGGTTCGAGGGTTCGGTCGCCAAAAAGGCCGCGCAGAAATCTACAAGGGCGCCGAGTACGTCGTCGATTTTCTTCCTAAAACCAAACTTGAAATTGTAGTGAACGATGATCTTTGCGATCTCGCCGTCGAGGCTATTGCCAAAGCGGCGCGAACCGGAAAGATCGGAGACGGCAAAATTTTTGTCTTCAACGTCGAAAGCGTGTTGCGCATTCGCACGGGAGAAAAGGATGAGTCGGCTCTTTGAGCGAAGTCCAGAATAGATAGCCAGCCGTGTCGCCCGCAAGGGTAAAGGAGAGACTATGACACCGCCCTCAGTACAACCGCCGAAGTTCAACGCCCCCCAAACCCCAGCAGAAGTCATTGAGTTCGCCAAAAAGAACGGCGTCAAAATGGTCGATCTTAAGTTCATCGACATGCCGGGACTTTGGCAGCATTTCTCCATCCCCCTTCATCAGTTGGAGCCTGAAGTTTTCGAATCAGGCCTGATGTTCGACGGCAGCTCGATCCGCGGCTGGCGCAACATTCACGAGTCCGACATGATGGTAAAACCCGACCCGACGTCGGCGCGCATTGAGCCTTTCATGGAAGTCCCGACGCTCTCTCTTCTTTGCGACGTACACGTTCCAGAAACTGGCGAACCGTACTCACGCGATCCACGCCAAGTTGCGAAGAAAGCGATGGCGTACCTCAACTCACTTGGAATCGCAGACACGGCTTTCTTCGGACCCGAGGCTGAGTTCTTCATCTTTGACAATATTCAGTACGAGCAAAACCAACACAGCGCTTTCTTCCAAATCGACTCGGACGAAGCACATTGGAACACAGGGCGCGACGAAGGCCGCAACCTCGGTTACAAACCTCGCCCAAAAGAAGGATACTTCCCGGCGCTCCCACACGACACTCTTCACGACATCCGCACTGAAATCTGCCTCGAGATGGAAAAAGTCGGCATGATCGTCGAGCGACAGCATCATGAAGTCGCAAGCGCGGGCCAAGGTGAAATCAACTTCCGTTTCGACAAAATGCTTCAAACGGCCGACAACCTGATGTGGTTCAAGTACATCGTAAAAAACGTTGCTCGCCGTCACGGAAAAACCGCGACGTTCATGCCAAAGCCTATCTTCGGAGATAACGGTTCGGGTATGCATTGCCACATGTCTCTTTGGAAAGACGGACAAAACCTTTTCGCGGGCGATAAATACGCAGGCCTATCGCAAATGGCGCTGCACTTTATCGGAGGCATTCTTAAACATGCACCGGCCCTATGCGCGATCACGAACCCATCAACGAACTCGTACAAGCGACTCGTTCCTGGTTTCGAAGCGCCAATTCGCTTGGCCTACAGCTACCGCAACCGTTCGGCCGCGCTACGAATTCCAAACACGGGAACCAGCGCGAAAGCGAAACGCATCGAGTTCCGTACGCCAGATCCATCGGCCAATATCTACCTCTGTCTCGCAGCCTTGTTGATGGCCGGCATCGACGGCATCCAGAACAAAATCAACCCGGGCGATCCACTCGACAAAGATATTTACGGCTTGAGCCCTCAAGAACTCGCAAACGTACCCTCGGTACCAGCGACACTTGATCGCGCACTCGAATACCTGAAAGAAGGCGGAGCCTTCCTTCGCAAGGGCGACGTCTTCTCTGAAGACTTCCTCGAGTCTTGGATCGACTACAAGTACTCAAAAGAAGTCATTCCTCTTCAACAGCGTCCGTCTCCTTACGAGTTCGCGCTGTACTACGATATCTAATGTGACGTTACGGGTGGGGCCCAACCCACCCTGCACTGCTTACGATGCAGTCGCATCGTAAGATCTAAGAATGTGACGTTACGGGGGGGGCCCAACCCACCCTGCACGGCTAACGTAGCAGGGGCCTCG
>JAVFAU010000049.1:0-9455 GCA_034002335.1 Bdellovibrionales bacterium
TTTGAGACATTCGGTGGCTCCCATTATGGAACGAGCATTCGCGGATTTCTCATCTGAACGCCCCTTCGGTTTGTACGTGCATATTCCCTATTGCCTACAGATCTGCACGTACTGCGATTTCGTAAAATTCGAGAGCAAAGACCTGCCGCCCACCGCCGAGTACGTTTCGCTGCTCCATCAAGAACTCGAAACCCGCTCAAACATGTTTGAGCGACGCGCACTCTCTTCCGTTTACTTCGGCGGAGGAACGCCAAGCCTGTTCGCCCCAAATGAAATTCTATCCGTCCTTCAAGGTATTGCAAAGCAAGGGTTCATCTTATCTTCAGACGCCGAAGTCACTTTGGAGATCAATCCCGGCACGATTTCACGAGAGACTCTTAAAGAATTCCTGAATATCGGCATCAATCGCTTCTCCGTTGGCGCCCAGACCTTCGACGAGGATCTTTTGAAGTTCACGGGCCGCAAACACTCAGTTCAAGAAACCGAAGAATCTCTGGAGCTTCTTGCGAACGCGGGAGTGAACTATTCGTTCGATCTTCTTTTTGGCTTGCCGACTCAAACACTGGAGGGCGTACGAAACGACGTTCGCCGGGCGCTCGAGTTTTCGCCCTCACACCTAAGCGCCTACAACCTCACGGTTCCCGCGAAACACCCGCTCAACAAGGGCCGCGCAAGCGACGATGTGCAAGCGGCTATGTTTGAAACCATCGAAGCCGACCTGCTTGAAGCGGGTATTTTTCGCTATGAAGTTTCGAATTTCGCCCGTCCCGGCCGCGAGTCTCGACATAATTCACTTTACTGGAGTGACGCTCCTTACTGGGGAATCGGCATCGGATCGCATTCCTACCTGCCGAAAGAGGCACTCACACAAACCGAACGGGAACGAGCGCCCTGGGGCGTGCGTTTTTGGAACCCATCCACCATCGCCGCTTATCGCAAAGAACTCTCTCGTTTCGCACAATCCGAAACAGTGGAACCTTTTTGGCAAACACTTCCGCCGCACGCACCCGAACGAGTCGAGTTTTTGGCGGCACACGAATCTCTCACGGACTTCTGCCACACCTCGCTTCGCTGCCAACGAGGCCTTTCCAAACAAGCCCTCGAAGAAAAATATGGTCAACGCGTCGCGACCCTTGTCGGCGATCGGCTGAATAGCCCGGAACTTGCCGCTTTCGTAAGCGCCCCTAAGCCAGACTCCGAAGCCGCTCGCTGGGTCCTTACGAAACAGGGACAAGCCATGGCTGATCGCGTGTTTCACGCCGTGACGTTTCTTAAGGAAGACGGCATCGAGTAATCACGGGTTTGACATTCGAAGAACCGAACCCATAATGCCCTCATGGCTGATGAAAATAGAGATGCAAAAAAACCTGAATCGCACGTCGCTGACGACGCAACTCGTAAACAATCCACGCAAGACGAGACCATGAAACGCTTATCTGACGACCAAGTACCAAACGATCAAATGTCCGACGACACCGGAGCCGCAACTGAGGGCGCCAACGGAGAAACGGCACAGAATCCACTCGAGATGGAGCTCGCGAAAGCAAAGAAGGACTACCTGTATCTTTACGCCGAGTTCGAAAACTACAAAAAGAACGCAATCAAAGAGCGCGCAGACTTGCGCAAGTTCGGCCCCGAACGACTTGTTGTCGATCTTCTCAACGTGCTCGATATTTTCGATACCGCCCTCGCGATCGAACAAACCCCTGAGAATATGGCTTCGATTCGCAAGGGTTTTGAAATGACAGCCCTCGAACTAAAAAACACACTCGAGCGACATGGCGTTCAAGAAATGCCGGGCTTGGGCGCACCGTTTGATCCGAACACTCACGAAGCTTTGAGCAGCGAAGAAACTGCGGAATTCCCCGAGGGACACGTCGCACGCGTATTCAAAAAACCTTATCGCCTCCACGAACGCCTGGTTCGCCCAGGACAAGTCGTTGTCGCGAAAGGAAAGAATTAAACCGATTGGAGCGTCTCCTTGGCTAACAAGCGCGACTACTACGATGTTCTTGGCGTGAAACGCGGCGCTTCGCCTGATGAAATCAAAAAGGCGTTTCGCAAGCTCGCCATTCAGTTTCATCCCGACAAGAACAAGGGCGATAAAAAGGCCGAGGAACGCTTCAAAGAAGCAAGCGAAGCCTACGACGTTCTTTCAGACGCGCAAAAACGCCAACAGTACGATCAATTCGGACACGGCTTCGCTGCCTTTTCTGGCGCCGGCGCAGGTGCCGCTGGCGGACCATTCCGCGGAAACCCATTCGGCGGCGGCCCCTTTGGCGGAGGGGGCTTTGAAGATCAAACTTTCAGTGGTTTTGGTGGCCCTTCCTCTGGCCCTGAGTCGTTTCAAGATATTTTTGGCGATATCTTCGGTGACGTCTTTCAGAGCGGTCGGTCGAAAGCCTCGCGCCCGGGCGAAACGCCTCGCGGTGGTACGCGGTCGCGCGGCGCCGATCTTCGTTACACAATTACGATCACATTCGAAGAGGCCGCTTCGGGCTGCGAAAAAACCATCAGCTTTGTTCGCCAACGCGGTGGACGAGAAGAAACAGCGAAACTCGCCATCACGATTCCCGCGGGCGTAAAACCTGGCCAACGACTAAAACTGCGTGGTGAAGGCGATGCACCGGCAACGGGGCTCCAGTTCGGCGATCTTTACGTTATCGTAAACATCGCGGACCACACGATATTCCGCCGGGTCGAGAATGATGTTCATCTGGAATTACCACTGAACTTTATTGATGCCGTGAACGGGACGATTGTCGAGATCCCCACTTTGACCGGTAAAGCCTCGCTGAAGGTTCCTCCGGGAACTCCATCGGGTCAGATATTCAGACTCAAAGGCAAAGGTTTCTCGTCCTTAGGCCAGGCAGGAGGCCCAACCGGAAATTCATCAGGTTCGACAACGGGCGACATGCTCGTGAAGGTTCTCATCGACGTTCCGCGCGACCTGACCGATGATCAACGGGAACTTTTGAAACGCTTCGCTGCGAGCGTTCGCCCTGGTCCGATGGTTAAATCGTTCCAAGAGAAGGTCGAGCGCCTCAAGAAGAAGTAGCGGGGAGGACATACATGACCCACTCTATTCGCGTTCGATTGAACTTTACGACGGCGATGCTCATCGCTCTTGCGGCTTTGGCTCTCAGCTTGATGACAAGCTGTCAGTCCGCACCGAAACGCCGTCAACCAGTCAAATCTGCGCCCTCTGTTGAAAAAGAATTTCAGCAAGCAAAGGCCCTTCTCACTAAAGGCGACACCGCTCGCGGCATCGGCCAACTCAAAAAAATCACGACACAGTTCGCGGATTCCGATCTCGCCGACGACGCGCACATGCTGCTCGGTCAAACCTACGAACGCCAACAACAGTGGAGCGAAGCGCTTCAAAACTACATGGCAGTGGTCCATAGCGACATCGCAAGCCCCCTCGAGGCGGACGCGCTCTTGCGTGCCGCGCGCGTCAACCTTCGCTTCAGCAAGTTCAAGGACGTCAATGCGCTGACAAGCATGGTTCATCGTTCGACAAGCGCGACGGAACTACAAAAAGCCGATGCCGACGAACTTCGAGGCGAAGCCTTGCTTGCTGAAAACCGTGTTCTCGATGCGCTCGAAGTCTACGTCGGCCTTGCGGAAAAAGCGCCGGATGAACGACGCAAAGATCGCTACAAGCTCGCCGCGCAAGACCTTCTCGACACACGCTTGAGCGAAGAAGACATCGAGCGCGTGGCGGATCGCGGCAGTTACGGTTTCTTGCGGCCCACGGCGAAATATCGCATCGGCTTGATTTATGCCGACCAGAGAAAACTCTCGCGCGCCCGCTCCGCTTTTCAAGATATCGTCGCCCTCGTTCCCGGAAGCGAACTCGCCGAGCGCGCAACCGTGCTCATCACGCAAATCGACGCGCGAAGCCGCGTGAACTCGCGCACGGTCGGCGTGGTTCTTCCGCTCAGTGGCCGCCAACAGGCTATCGGATATCGCGCTCTGCGCGGTCTACAGCTTGGCCTTGGAATCTACGGACGCCCCGGACAACGTCCTTCCGGTTTCCGCCTCGCCGTTGTCGATAGCGAAGGCAACCCCGATATCGCGCGACGTGGACTTGAACGCCTTGTCGTCGAAGACAACGCCATCGCGGTCGTCGGTGGCATGCTTTCGCGAACAGCGACCGCGGAAGCCGACAAAGCTCAGGAGTTCGGCGTACCCGCCATCATGATGAGCCAACGCGCCGGCCTCACCGACACAGGTGACTTCATTTTCAGAAACGCTCTCACAAGTCAGATGCAAGCCGAACGTCTTGCGGCTGTTTCGATTGAAAACCTGGGGCTCAAACGTTTCGCGATTCTTTTTCCGAACGATCCCTACGGAACTGAATTCGCAAACTTCTTTTGGGATGCCGTTCGCTTAAAAGGCGGCGAAGTCACGGCCGCACAGGTTTACGATCCAAAAGAAACCGACTTCAGAAGCCACGTTCAACGCCTGGTCGGAAAGTACTATATCGAAGATCGTGCCGAAGAATACCGCCTGCGCCATCGACTGGATCAGGACAAAAACCCACGTCGCTCCGCACGCCAGGGACGCGTGTCTCCCGAGGAGCTTTTACCTCCGATCGTCGATTTCGACGCTCTCTTCATTCCCGACAGCGCGCGCGCGGCCGGACAGATTGCGCCGATGCTCGCCTACAACGACGTTTCGAACCTACGCCTTCTTGGTCCAAACCTTTGGAACAATCAAAACTTCGTTACGCGCGGTCAGAAATTCGTCGAAAATGCCGTCATCGTCGACGGCCTCTACACAGGCGATCGTTCGTTTCAGGCGTCTGAATTCGTAAAACTCTATCGCGACGTTTTCGGCGAGGAGCCAGGCATGATCGAAGCCCAAGCCTACGACTCAGGCCTACTTCTCCGTCAGCTCATTTCGTCGGGCGCTTCATCGCGTGTTGGCCTGCAAGAACGTTTAGCTTCGGTTAAGGACTTCCCTGGCGCGTTCGGCCCTCTTGATATGGCAGCAAACCGAGAACTCCAACGCCCCATCAGTGTTCTCACCGTTAAAGACGCGAAACTTGTACCGTTTGAAGGTCCAGTTCACGGCAAATAACCACGCGTATAGCTTCCATAAGTAAATACGATGCAAATTAGAGCGCTTTCTCTAACCGAAGCGTTCGCTCCTTCCGTCTTAAGGACCAACCAGGTCGTTCCACAGACCTTGGGTGGGGAAGAGGGAGGTATTCCGTGGGTGCAAATAGTCAGTCCGTTCAGAAAACGAATCAGGTCGCAGGTCTCAACAATCAATTCATTCAGGAATGCCGCAAGCGTCTTCTCGAGATGAAGGCCGACCTTATGAACCGCTCTCGCACGGCGCTTCGTGAATTTGAAAATCGCGATCGCGGCGGAAGCGACGAAGGCGACATGACCATGGCCATTCTCGCTGAAAACGATTTCTTGTTGTCGCAAGAACGCACAAAATCGCGCCTCTTTGAAATCGAAAGCGCTCTTGCGCGAATCGAACGCGGAGTTTACGGCGTTTGCGAAGAAACGGACGAACCCATTGAAGTCGAAAGACTTCGCGCTCTTCCCTGGACTCGACTTTCTATTGAAGGAGCCGAGATTCGCGAGGCTCTTGAACGACGTTTCGCCCGATGACAGAAATTAAGACAGATTCTGTCGGACAAATTCGACAACATGAGGTTCGTCGATACCGATCATGAACACCGGAACGACATGGATGTGGAACCGGTGACGAAGAGCGATTTCAAAAAAGTGAGTCAAGCCAAGGCGATGCCGCTTTTGCCTAGATGAAAAGCATAACGCAGATCAAATCTCAATTTTTTGACAAAGCAAGAGTGACTCCTTAGAAGCTGTCACGAACTGTTGCAAGAGGGGTTGCGACAGTAAAATTAGTGCTCTCGGTTTGGGCAACCTCTCCGAGATAAAAACAACAGCTGTTTATGGGGAGTTTATGCGCGCACGTGAAATCAACTCGTTTAAAACGCTCCTTCTCGAACAACGCACGGATCTTCTGAACAAGATGGTCGCGTTCCGTGCAGAAACACTTTCGCCAGTAGGCGAGCGCGGTGATGAGGGTGATCGCGCGACGTCCGAACTGGATCTTAACCGTGCCGTTCGCGACCAAGAGCGTGCGAACATGCTTCTTCCAAAAATCGACCGCGCTCTTCAACGCATCACAGACGGCTCTTACGGCCACTGCGAAGACTGCGGCGAACAAATCGGTCTTGCTCGTCTACGCGCTCGTCCCGTAGCAACCCTTTGCATCGCCTGCAAAGAGGAACAAGAACAACAAGAACGCGTTTTCGCATAACCGCAAACGCGCTCCCAGCACATCAAACGTGCCCATCAAGGTCCAGGTTACTCCTGGGCCTTTTTTGTTTTATTCAGGCGTTCGTCTGTATAGATCGACACTTCTCTATGAAATTTCCTCGCCCCAGGTGGAGTTTTTCACGTCAAACGCAGCTAAACGCTCTTTGACCGTAAAGCCATTTCTTTTTGAGACCGAAAAGCATTGTAGAGAAAAGGCCTTGCTTGCAAGGCGGAGGATGCATGGGTTTCGACGACAAAGTATTAGAGATTCCTGAATCACTTCCAATGCTCCCAGTAAGAGACATTGTGGTGTTCCCATATATGATTTTGCCTCTTTTCGTAGGACGAGAAGCATCGATTCGCTCAGTGGAAGAAGCGCTGGGCAAGAATCGATTGATCTTCTTGGCTTCACAACGAGAGATCACAGAAGAAAATCCGACCGAAGACACGATCTACGAAATCGGAACGATCGCTCGCATCATGCGCATGCGCAAGCTCGCTGATGGTCGAGTTAAAATCCTTATTCAAGGCGAAGCCAAAGGACGCATCACGAAATACGTGAAGTCCTCGCCTAACTTCGAAGTCGCCGTCGAGCGCGTTGTCGAAACTGCTTCAACAGAAGCGGCCGGACAAAACCTCGAGCACGAAGCAATGATGCGCACGGCACGCGAACATCTTGAAAAGATCATCGCGCTTGGTCGCTCGCTCTCTCCTGACATCTTGCTCATCCTTGACGATGTTCAAGAACCAGGGCGTCTTGCCGACCTCATCGCTTCGAATCTTGGACTTAAAGTTTCCGACGCTCAACGAGTGCTTGAATCAACAGATCCAGTCGCTCGCCTCAAGCTCGTAAACGAAATCCTCGTTGCTGAGCTCGAAGTTCTTTCGATGCAGCAAAAGATTCGTTCGACGGCGAAAGACGAAATGTCGAAGAGCCAACGCGAATACTTCCTTCGTGAACAAATGCGCGCAATCAAGAGCGAACTCGGCGAGCAAGATCAAAAAGGTGAAGAGCTCGAAGAGCTTCGCGAAAAGCTCACAAAAGCCGGAATGCCGGAAGCGGTCAATACCGAGGCCATGAAGCAACTCGGCCGCCTTGAGCGCATGCATCCAGACGCGAGCGAAGCATCTATGCTCCGTACGTATCTCGATTGGATGGTCGATCTTCCTTGGTCGAAATCGACCGAAGACAACCTCGACCTCGATCGCGCAAAGAACATTCTCGACGAAGATCACTACGAACTTGCGAAAGCAAAAGATCGTATCCTCGAGTTCCTAGCCGTTCGCAAACTCAAGGCCGACTCGAAGAAAGGCCCAATCCTCTGCTTCTGCGGACCTCCTGGCGTGGGTAAAACTTCGCTTGGTCGCTCGATCGCCCGCGCAATGGGCCGCGAGTACTTCCGCGTCGCTCTTGGCGGCGTGAAAGACGAAGCTGAAATTCGTGGTCACCGTCGTACGTATGTCGGCGCGATGCCGGGGAAGATCATTCAGGCCCTCAAACAAGTTAAAACAAACAACCCTGTCATCGTCCTCGACGAGATCGACAAGCTCGGTAGCGACTACCGTGGCGATCCTTCTGCGGCGATGCTTGAGGTCTTGGATCCAGAGCAAAACCAAGCGTTCCGTGATCACTACCTGAATGTGGACTTCGATCTTTCGAACGCGCTGTTCATTGCGACGGCGAACGTTCTGGAGAACATTCCACCGGCTCTTCGCGATCGTATGGAATTGATCCAGATCTCTGGTTACACGGAAAACGACAAGCTCTTGATCACGAAGAAACATTTGATCGAGCGCCAAATGGAAGCAAACGGCATCACGCCCGAGCAGATCGAGTTCACAGACGATGGCATTCGTTACTTGATCTCCGCTTACACGCGTGAAGCCGGTCTCCGTAATCTCGAGCGCGAAGTAGGCTCTGTTTGCCGAAAAGTCGCTAAAGGTGTCGTACTCGGCCACAAAGAGAAAGTGGTTTGTACGGCGGAGAAAATCGCGGAACTACTTGGACCAGCACGCTTCATCCGCGAAGAGAAGATGGAAGACTCTCAAGTGGGTATCGTAACAGGACTTGCGTGGACGCAAGCCGGTGGCGAAGTCCTACACATCGAAGCCCTTAAGATGAAGGGCAAAGGTGGACTCGTACTGACAGGCCAAATGGGCGATGTCATGAAAGAGTCGGCGCAAGCGGCTTTGAGCTACGCTCGCGCTCACTCCGACGAGTTGGGAATCGACATTGACTGGTGCGAAAACCACACCGTTCACGTTCATATTCCAGCGGGTGCGATTCCCAAGGATGGACCGAGCGCGGGTATCACGATGGCGACGGCACTGATCAGTCTTATGACAGGATCTCCCGTACGTACCGACATCGCGATGACGGGCGAAGTTACTCTCTCGGGAAAAGTTCTTCCTGTCGGTGGGATTCGCGAAAAGGCGCTCGCGGCACTGAACCACGGGGTGAAGACAGTTCTGATTCCTTTCCAGAATCAGAAGGACGTCCAAGACATCCCTGAAGAGTTCCGCAAGCAACTAAGCTTCGTCTTCGTCGAACACTTGGATGAAGTTCTACAAATCGCACTTGATAACGTAGCCGGCGAGAAGCTCGGACGCACGAAGCGCCAGGGCAGCAAAGGCGGAAAAAAGACGAAGGACACAGCGGCGGCTTCGGCTGCCTAAGTGGGAAGGATTCGGTCATGGGAACTCAAAGGAAAACGCGAAGTAAGAATATGATTAGGATATTTGAAGGAATTTTTACCCTCAGTCTATTCGCTTCTATCCCTCTTTTGAGCTCCCTGCTCGTTCCTTTTCTCTCGTCACTTCTGGTCTCAACGGCAAACGCCGATGAAAAGCCGGCCGCGGCGCCGGTTTCAAACGACGAATCCTACGCTTATAGTTATGCGATCAAGAACCTCGATCACATCATGATCGACAACAAGGCCGCGTACGTTCTTCCAAGCAAGTGGACACATACGCTCACCGCTGGCAACCGCTCTACCTACACAAGCAAAGACGGTTCCATGCAGTTCGATATCCGATATCTTGAGAACGGTGAGGACGAATTCATTACGTTCAACAAACGTAATCAAAAAGCGACCATCACTGTTTTCAACGAAAACAAGCCCGTGAGCCATACGATGTTGACCGAAA
>JAVFAU010000050.1:0-9415 GCA_034002335.1 Bdellovibrionales bacterium
ATGTTCTGTATTCCTGGAGACGCGGAAGGTTCCGAGTACTCGAAGTTTTGGCCGCATCTGAAGGCGGGGAATACCGTAAACGGCGTGTTTAAAAGACGCACACGTGACGGTAAGGAAGTTTACCTACAAGCGGTCTTTTCTCCGGTAAAGAATGAAGTCGGTGACGTCAGCAAAATTCTTAAATTGTTCCGCGATATGCCTGAGCAACAGGTGATCAACGAAATCCAAGCCATCGCTGTGGCGCTTTCGAGTGCGGGCGTGCTGTTAAAAGAAACTGCGGCGGCAATGTCGATGGCGGCCTCGAAAACACGATTGGATTCGGAGACGGCGGCTTCCGCCGCCGCCGACGTATCGAAGGGTGTGCAGACAGTTTCGATGAATATGGACGAGATGGTCGCGGCGATCAAAGAGATCGGTCGCTCGACAAATGATTCGGCTCAAATGGCGAAGACGACTCATAAGCGAGTTCAGGAGTCGAATACAATTATCTCGAAGCTCGGAGTCAGCAGCAACGAGATCGGTGAAGTCGTAAAGGTGATCAGCACGATTGCGCAGCAGACGAACCTGCTTGCGTTGAATGCGACAATCGAAGCCGCGCGTGCAGGCGAGGCGGGCAAGGGTTTCGCCGTCGTTGCAAACGAGGTCAAGGAGCTTGCAAAGCAAACAGCGAAAGCGACCGGCGATATCACGCAACGAATTGGCCATATTCAAAGCGATACGCAAGAGGCGGTGTCGACAATCGGCGGAATCTCTCAGGCAATTGAAAAACTGAATGAGCTTTCGGTCATAGTCGCGGCCGCGGTCGAAGAGCAGACAGCGACGACGAACGAGATTTCACGTGTCGTGGGTCGTTCGCAAATGGCGGTGGACAGCATCGCAAGCTCGATTCAGGTTCTCTCCGAAACGGCGGGGACGAGCAGCGATAACTCCGATCATACGCTGAGCGCGGCTAATGAACTTGCAAGTCTCGCCGAGAAACTTTCGGCTCTCGTCGACAAAGTGCGAGTCGTTTAACGGGTTTCCCAACCCACGACGCGCCCACCTTCAAATATGACCGTGCGTCGCTCGGTCATATAACCTTCGCCGGTCGTGACTTGCTCGGTGTAGTGCCATTTCTCGTTTCCATAAAGACGCTCTCCCGCGACATCGATTTCGTCGGGGGGACCCCACGATTCGCGAACCGCCTGTTTGGTCATACCAGCCGCGATATCGTTTTGGTGGATGAGGTCTTGAATGAGTTTTGGGTGGGAAATCTCCGTTCCGTTGATGCCTCTCTTCTGTAGGTACTTCGCTCTTGAGGCTGTCGTCGGAAGTTCCAAAAACTGCAGACGCTCGAGGTCATTTCGTAGGTATGGCTTTGCGTTGTAGTACTGCTCTCGTTCGGAGCGCCCTTCGATATTGCGTTCTCGTTGTTTTAAGAGCTGGCGATACTGAATGGCCTTCGGATCAGAGTTCGGACCGAGCTCACGTTGTGCGGCGAGCTGTTCGTATTCAGCGCGTTCGTCGAGAGCGGTCACCGTAATATCGGGTTTCGTAGCTGAGCGGCCAGCATAGCCCGATTGATAAGAGCGCTCGATAGATCCGCAGCCGATAAGACAAGGAAGTGCGATCAGCATGGCGATGGTCATCGGTGACGACGAGACTTTGGTCCGTTTCATTCATGATCCTTTCGGCAATTCGGAAGCCGTACCTCTTTATTGTCCAACCATTGTCTCTGGATTTTGAACAGGAAAAGAGTGCGATAAAGCTTTTGTCTATGACAAGATATGTGGGATGGCGGAGAACACGGATTCGCGTACAGAAGGTTTAGGCGGAAAAGATGAGGGTATCATCGATCTCGCCGGTATTGTTCGCGGTATCGATGTAGAGCCCACCGAAGCCTCTGCGGATGCTTCCGCGGGCGACTCCGGAGATACTTCTGGCGACGCGGCGGCCGGAGGTGAGGACGTGGGGGCTCAAGCGTTTCAGCCTGAAGAGCTTCCCTTTGATCGTCTGGATTTGATTCTCGGCGAGGAAGATCCCGAGATGCTCGCTCATGTCGAAGCGATCAGCAAGTTGACTCCGGAGCCTCCGGACGGGGAAGAGCCCGATTTATCGTCGTTTGCTTCGGGGCTCGATTCCGATCTCAGTCATGAGGAAAAGGCCAAGGTCACGAAGGTTTCGCCATTTCGTGAGTATGTGCGCTTTCAGCTTTTGAAAGCGGTCGGAGTGACTCGTGCGCTAAAAGCGCTTGCGGGGCGTGCGGCGAAGGATACGAAGGGCGTCGTTCGTGAAATCGCGATTACGAGCAAAGTTCGTTTGATCACGTGGTATCACGATCGAAAATCTCGCGCGAAGAAAACGAAAGGCTGGATCGGTGGTCTTGAGCGTAAACAAAAGGTGCTGCTACTGACCGCCTTTGTGGGGCTCTCGATCGGGGGCTTTGTTTTGTTCAAAACCATTCAAGGCAGTCTTTTGCCGAAAAGCCAGCAGCTATGGATAGCCAATCTTGCGGACAAAGCGGATCGAGTTTTCAAATACGATCCGAAAGGATCGTTCGAAGATTTCAATGATCCGATTTTGCATCCCGAATTCATTATCGTATTGGAGCGAGTGATCGTGAACCTCACGAGAACGACGCGGGAAACAAATGGCCCCGTGCCTATGGCCGCGTTTGAAGTTTACTTGCAGACGGACAATCGTGAGTCCGCAGTTGAACTTAAAGATCGCAATGTCGAAGTCCGCGACCTTGTCGCGCGCACGAGCGAACACATGACATACCCGGAGCTTGTCGAGGAAGCCGGCAAAGAGCGTTTGAAGCTGTTGATTCGAAAAGAACTCAACGGTCTTTTGACGAAGGGGCGGGTTCGCCGCGTCTATTTTAAGACGATCGTTTTAAACCCAGAGTGATACTCGTCACCGGACTATGATCCAGCGCGAATTGCTTCGCGAACGCCGTGGGCTGGCCTTTCAGCTGGAAGCCCGAATGTATGTTAACAGAATGTTGCTTGAATATTAAATCCAGACTCCTGCGCACTAAACTTCCGGCCGAATTTTATACGGGCTCTTGTGAGATTTATCATTCGATATGAGCTGGTGAATAGTTACTAGCGGCGTAATGAAGAGCCCTTTTGGGGGAAGTATGCAGGCGGCAAAAAAGTTGGAGCATATTGAAGATGCGATCTTCGGAGAACTCGAGAGTTACTTTGACGAATCGCTCGTCGCATTCGGGTTCGATACGAGTGGCATGATCGTGGCGGCAAACGAGAGCTTCGTTAGGCCTCTTGGGTACACGGTGGCCGAGGTTCTGAACAAGCCTCTGTCTGAGCTGTGCGCTCCTGGGTTTGGTGAAACAGACGCTTACAAGAAGCTCCTGAGTTCCGAGGGAAAGCGGGAGCTACAGCTCGTCGGTAAGAGCGGTCGCTGCAGTTATCTGGTTGGAAGTGTCTTGAAGAGTCGATCAGGTGGCGGTCATTCCATCTTTCAAGGCGTGGATGCGAGCGAGCTCTATTCGGAGCTGAAAATCCGTATCGATATCATGAACCGCACGAGCATTGTTTCTGAGGCGGATCTTCGCGGCGACATTCTGACGATCAACGACAAGTTCATTGAGGTTTCGAAATACTCAAGAGAAGAGCTTCTCGGCAAACCGCACAACACGACTCGCCATCCGGACATGCCGAAAGAAGTGTTTAAAGAAATGTGGGCGACCATCGGGTGCGGCAATATCTTTCGCGGAGTTGTGAAAAATAGAGCGAAGGACGGAACTCCTTATTACGTCGATGCCGTGATTGCCCCTATTCTGGGAGAAAACGGAAAGCTTCGCAAGTACCTGGGTGTTCGTTACGATATCACTGAGGCTGAAATCGAACGGCAGAATATGAAGGGCGTTATTCGCGCCATCGATTCATCGTTTGCGTATATCGAGTTCGACGTCGAAGGCAATGTTCTGGCGTGCAACAAGCTGTTTGAAAACACGATGGGATACAGCCTAGAGGAAATCAAAGGGCAGCATCACAGGCGCTTTTGTGATCAAGCCTGTATCAACAGTCCGGACTATCTTCAGTTTTGGCCTGATCTAAAGAGCGGAAAGTCAAAGTCCGGTATTTTCAAGCGATTGAACCGCGCGGGACAAGAGATCTATCTTCAGGCCGTCTATTCGCCGGTTACTGATGAAATGGGCCGCGTGATCAAAGTGGTCAAGCTGGCGACGAACGTGACACCTCAGGTCGTCTTGCAGCACGAGGTTACCCAGATCGCGGCGACCTTCGCGGAAAAAGCGAGTTCAATTTCGACGCAAGCCACGACGGTGGCCGCCGGTTCGCAATCTCTTGGCGCGACGACGGAAGAGATGAACGCTTCAGTTGAAGAGCTGAGCGCTTCCATCGATTCGATCGCTCAAAACGGAAAGTCGGCGGATGCCGTTGCGAAAGCGACCCAGGCCGAGGCGGATCTAGGTTCACAGGCGATTGGCAAATCGATCGAAGCTATGGATTTGATTAACAAGTCGTCCGAAGAAATCAGTGAAATCGTAAAAGTGATCAGCGAAATCGCAAGTCAAACGAACTTGCTGGCGTTCAACGCCGCAATCGAGGCGGCTCGAGCGGGCGAGCACGGTCTTGGCTTCTCGGTCGTGGCCGACGAAGTCCGAAAGCTCGCGGAGAGATCGTCGCAAGCGACAAAGGACATCTCGAAACTGATCAATGAATCCGTCAAACGGGTCGCTCAAGGCGGAGAAATCTCTCGCGAAGCAGCGAACTCCTTCAAGAAGATCGTTCAAGGGGTTGGTCAAACGACTCAGGCGATCTCTGAAATTTCGGTGGCGGCTCAAGAGCAGCAATCGGCTTCAAGGGATGTCGCGCAGGCGATTCAACAGGTCGCGGATGCAACGGAGAAATCAGCTTTTGCCTCGGATGCGATTGCTCAGGCGACGTCTGAGCTTGCGGAAGGCGCAGAGCAGTTAAAACGAGCCGTTCAAAAGTTCGCTTCGTAAGGTAGAAAAGTATGCAAATTGTATTGAGTGAATCGTGCTTTGATAAGTTTGCGACGCTGATTCATGATCTCACGGGGATTACGATCGGGCGCAACCGTATCTCGATGGTTGAGGGGCGTTTGCGCAAACGCGTGACGACTCTGGGGATTAAGTCGTACGAGGAATATCTTCAGCTTGTTCGCTCCGACAAAACGGAACAGGGTTTGTTTGTCGATTTCGTGACGACGAACGAAACATATTTCTTTCGAACGCCGCGAATCTGGGAGTATATCGAAAAGCAGTACCTGCCGGAGTGGTACGCGAAAAACCCAAAGCGTGTTTTCATGGTTTGGTCGGCAGCGGCTTCTTCGGGAGAAGAGGCGCATTCCCTTGGAATCGTTTGTCAGGCATTTAAAGAGAAGAATCCAAACTTTCTCTTTAAGGTTTTCGGAACGGATATCTCACAAGAGATGATAGAGAAGTGTCGTCTTGGTCACTACTCGGGTCGATCCGTCGAGATGTTGGGCAATTCCCGACCCGAATATTTCGCCAAATACATGCAGCAGGTCTCCGACGGGGTTTTTCAGGTTTCGCCCGTGATCAAAGCGAGGTTGGCGTTTCAGCAACATAACTTGTTCAAGCCTTTGTTGAAAATGGACCAGTTTGACTTGGTTCTTATTCGCAATGTTTTGATCTATTTTACGGGTGAAGACCAAGAGAAGGTCCTTTCCCTTCTTGCGCCGAGAATGTTCGCGGACAGTCATTTGATTATTGGAGAGTCCGAGTCTTTATCGCACATCAAAACTCCTTTTGTGCATAAGCAACCGCTGATTTACGGAGTCAACCAGGAGTGGATGACTCAAAAGAAAGCTGGCTAAGATGAAGCGGATCTTGGATGTCCATATCGGTGAGGTGAAAGTCGCCAAGCAAGGTGAAACCTTGAAGGCGATTCTCGGTTCATGCGTGGGCATCGGCTTGATTTGGCGAGAGAGACAAATATGCGGACTCGCCCACTGTCTATTGCCGGAAAGTCCCAAAAAGAGCTTCGCGATCGACGGCCGTTTTGTAGATCAAGCGTTGAAGTCTTTGTTGGTTCTCATGCGAATTCGACCGGAGAACTATTCTTCCATCGAAGTCGTGCTTGCCGGTGGCGGCAATATGACCGTCGCGGATGCGACGATAGCGGGTGAACTTATCGGAGAACGAAACACGTCGGTCGCACTGCGAGAGATCAAAGGCCTAGGGCTGAAAATCATCCATCAGGAAATCGGTGGTGAGGTCGGTCGTAGAATCATTCTCGATGCATCGGATTGTTCCTATCGCATCGAGGAAATCCCGAGACTAGCGGGAACGGCTTAGGAGAAAACATGACGAACGATCTGACACAAAAACGTAAGGAAGAACGTCAAATATTCGGGTCTTTTCTTCTGGGGGGAAGCGAGTTCGCTCTTGCCGTGTCTCATGTTCAGGAGGTCGTCAACGCGCCCGAAACGTACACGGTGGTTCCGTTGGCTCCGAGCTATCTGAAAGGTCTCTTTAACCTTCGCGGGACGGTGATTCCCGTTTTGGATCTATGCGGTCTGCTCAATGTACAGCCGGTGCCGCAGCAGGATGTTCGCAAAATCGCGATCGTCGAAATGAGCGATTGTTGCGTCGGACTTTTATTCGATCAAACAGGAGAAGTTTTTAGAAGCCAGGAGGACGAGAGAAGCGACTTCGATAGCACGGACTTGGCGAGCGTCGTAAGCGGTGTTTTTAAAAAAGAAGATGGCAAACGCATCGTTCAAATTCTGGATGTTCAAAAGCTTTTCAAACTACAAAACGTGCCGAAAGACGGCTCTGGAAACCGTTTGGGCCGAGGGAAGTTCGCGGCGAAACGCGGGACCCGGAAACAATGTATTTCATTCGTCGTTGGTCCGGCAAAATGCGCGCTTCCGATTTCTGGTATTCAAGAAATTCTCAAAGTCAGCAAGATCGACGAGTCAGCTCTGGGTGGCGGGTTCTGTATCGGAACCATTGATTTGCGTGGAATCACGGTGCCGATCATCGATTTCGCATCGCTTTTGGAGTACCGCGCCGTCGACTCTTCGAAAGAAGCCACGAGCGGTGACCGGCGCATTGTCGTGATGCGGCTCGAGACAGAGCTCTTTGGTTTAATGGTCGATTCCGTCGATAGCATCATTTCCTATTTCCAAGATGAGCTGATCGCGTTCCCGCTCGTGGAGCAAAATCGGGCCGAAATGTTTTTAGGCTGCATTACGGGGCGAGCGGAATCGGATATTCTTTTATTGGATCATCAAAAGATTCTTTCTCATGCGGAAATCAATCAAATCACGCGCGGGCACAGTCGTATTTATCAAAGCTCCACAACGGACCGAGAGTCTAAGCGCGCGAAAGGTGGCCGCAAGTCCTACATTCGATTCGCACTCGGTCATTCGTACGCCGTCGCAATCGACGAAGTTTGTGAGATTATCGATTTTCCAAAAGAACTCTTGCAGCCGCCGGGTGTTCGCAAGCACGTTTGCGGAGTTTTGAACTTGCGCGGACGGCTTGTTACGATCATCAACGCTCGCAGTATGTATGATACGGAGCCATTCAGCGGACCGGTCGAAAGCCAAAAAGTCCTTATCTTCGAACGAAAGGGCGCGCATTTTGGTTTGGTCGTCGATGGAGTCGATTCGATTGTT
Source organism: Bdellovibrionales bacterium (assembly GCA_034002335.1). Classification (GTDB taxonomy): domain Bacteria; phylum Bdellovibrionota; class Bdellovibrionia; order Bdellovibrionales; family JAMPXM01. Next base: position 7,639 of record JAVFAU010000050.1, read on the forward strand.
TCGTTCTTGGACGCGGACAAAATCCAACTGCCGAGCCTGCTCTATCAAAACGGCGGAATGACATTGGATCTTGCGGAAGCCGTCGAAGTGGCGGATGCGAGCGGGCAGCGACAAAACATGTTGGTGCTCTCCGTTGACGCGGTCTCCGACCGCGCGATCAAGTCAATTGCCGCGTAAGTTCCCTCCCTCTCTCGTTCTCTGAGAGAGGGCGTCGCAAGCCAGCCTCTAGGCGAGTTCTTTGATCTCGTTCACGTCAATCGAATACGTTTTCAAACGATCATGCAGGGTGCTTTTGGGCATGCCGAGATCAGCGGCCGTGCGCCTTTGGTTTCCACGATTGGCGACGAGACGACGAATAATCATTTCGCGCTCGATTTCTCGCATGACGTTTGTGTTTTGACCAAGCCCAAGCTCTGAGTCCGTGTCGTTTGTGTCGCATGCGAGATCGGACAGATCAAATCGACTCGAAAGAGAGTTCTTGCTTTCGCTGGCGGCGTCTCGCTTTTGAATTCTTTGAACCAAAGGCTCGATGTCTTCGACTTGCACGTAATGACCCGGAAAATACGCGGCCGCTCGCGCGATGACGTTGCGCAGTTCGCGAATGTTGCCCGGCCAGTCATGCGTTCGAAGATGTTCGATGGCGTTAAAGCTCAAGCGCACTCGCATTTGCTTGCAGAAGAAATAAACAAGATCCGTGAAGTCTTCCATTCTGTTCTTCAAAGGTGGTGGCTCGATTTTGCAGACGTCGAGACGCCAGTACAGATCTTCGCGAAACAGGCCGCGCCGCACGAGTGTCTCGAGGTTTTTGTGAGTGGCCGCGAGAATGCGAACGTCGGTTTCGACAGTTCGATCGCTTCCTACGGGGCGGATTTCTTTATTCTCAATCGCTCGGAGGAGCTTTGACTGCAAGCTCAGTGGTAAATCGCCGATTTCATCGAGAAACAGAGTTCCTCCTCGCGCGGCTTCAAAGGCCCCCTTGCGATCGTGAGCGGCGCCGGTAAAGGAGCCGCGAACGTGGCCGAAGAGTTCGCTTTCAATCAAGCTTTCGCTAAGTGCTCCGCAGTTGATTGTTTGAAATGCGTTTTCGCGTCGTTTCGACGAGTTGTGAATGGCCCGCGCGAGCACGTCTTTTCCTGCTCCAGTGGGGCCGATCATCAAAACGGGAAAGTCGGTCGAGGCGAACGCCGGAATACGTTCGAGTTGCCGATTCCAATCCTCATTTTTGGACGACATTCCGGGCTCTTCCGCCAGATGGGCTTTGAAGATGAGAACGGCTTCGCCGACGCGAATGCGATCAAGGTGCTCAAGAGGCGCTTCGCTGACTCGGGTTTCGTTGATAAAAACCCCTTGGTGTGACTGAAGATCGCGCAGAATCCATTTTCCAGTCCTTAACTCGAGACGTGCATGACGAGGGTTCACGGTTGGATCATTGAGACGAACGCCGCAGCTGGGATCGGAGCCGATGACGAGCATCGGACTGATCGGAGTTTTGATCTGGCCGCCTTGGTTGCGAGCGGCGCGGCTCATTTGTATGAGGTAGGCGATGGGGTAGGCCGCTTGGGTTGTCGCACCGATATTGGAAGTTGGAAGTACGGGCGGGGTGAATTCTGCAGACATTGTAAAGGTTCTCCCTATGGGTGTGTCGTTGTTGTGGGGGAAGGGCTTTGCAACATTGGGAACCAGTTGACGGAGACGAGAGTGGGAGGCCGCTCTGGCGTCAGATGGATTTTATCGAGGGCTCGCGGTCTTTTTCGTGAAAATCGGAGCCTTGCGAGAG
>JAVFAU010000051.1:0-9073 GCA_034002335.1 Bdellovibrionales bacterium
GGGGGTTTTCGCTCTTGTCGTCGTGTTGAGCGTTATGAATGGCTTTCATGGCTCTATTCGCAACCGATTGCTTGCGGCGGAACCTCATCTTGTATTCAGTCTTGATCGAGAGATGCAGGCGCGAGCGGGGCGCGAACCGCGCTTCGGGTTTTCGGATCGGACTTATAGCCTTCTTGAAAAGGAAGGCGCGTCGCTTGATTTGATCGAACGCCAGGACGTTGTCCTACGAACATCAGACGGTGTTTTTTCGGGAGCTGAAGCGAGAGGTCTTGATGAGGAAGCCTTGAAGCGTCTTTTACGGGCCGTCGAAGAGGCGAATCGCAATGAGCAGAAGTCATTCTACGGTCTGCCGCCGACTTCGGAAGAGTCGCTGGCACTCGGGCCTGGTGAAGTGATTCTAGGCATTGAATTCGCGCGCAGCCTGGGGCTTTATGAAGGCGACCGAGTGACCGTGATTGCGCCCGAGGCATTGCTTTTACCAGCAGGAGAGGCGCCGCGGTTTGAGCGCGTGACCGTGAAACGTCTATTGGCGACAAACGTTGCGGATTTGGACAATAAGCTTTTTCTTTATGCTCGCGGCAGAACGCTGATTGGGTTAGGGGCGTCTGCTTCTCGCAGAACCGACGTCGAGGCTTGGCTTCCGAAAGCGGAGCGAGCGGAGAAAGTTAAGGCGGCGTTGCTTGACGTTGCGGATTCAGAAAAGTCGACGACAGCGCATCAATGGATGACGAGTCAGAGCGTGCAAACATGGGGAGATAGAAACTCCATTTTGTTTTATGCACTCAAACTTGAGCTTGTCGCCATTGGACTGTTTTTGTCGCTTTCAACATTGATCGCTGGGTTTTCGATCGTGACGGTGCTTTTGATTTTGATCACACAAAAGCGCAAAGAGATTGGTCTCTTAATGAGTCTCGGGCTTTCGCGTGTGCGCACGCGGGCGCTCTTTACGCGTCTGGGGCTTTTGCTGAGCTCAGTCGGGATTTTATCTGGAGCGATCTTGGGTGTGATTGCGTGCTTAGCCATCGACTCGATGGACACGTCGATTCTTCCTGATTTTTACTATGATACGACGGTTCCGGCGAAGCTTGAACCGGTGTTTGTTGTCGGTGTTGTCGGATTAGCGCTTCTTCTCGCGTTCATCGCGAGTTATGTGCCGGCCCGTAGAATTACGGATCTCGAGCCGGCCGACGCGCTTATGTCGAGATATCGAAATCGCGAAGCGCCTCTGTGAGTGAGGTTTTGAGGTTGGTGGACTCTTTGCGCTTCCCGATGATGAGGGCGCAAGGAACGCCGAATTTCCCAGCTGGGTAGTCCTTTTCAATCGTACCTGGAATCACGACCGAGTTTTTAGGGACGCGCCCTTTAAGGGTTTGCGGTTCTGATCCTGTGACGTCAATGATCTTTGTGCTGCCTGTGATCGTAACGCCGGCCGCGATGACAGCGCCTTCTTCGATGTGAACACCTTCCACGAGAATCGCACGCGAGCCGATAAAGGCGTTGTCTTCAACGATGACGGGGGAGGCTTGCACGGGTTCGAGAACGCCACCGATTCCGACACCACCGGAAAGGTGAACATTTTTTCCGATATAGGCACAAGAGCCGACTGTGGCCCAAGTGTCGACCATCGTGCCAGAGCCCACGCGAGCTCCGATGTTGACGTAAGACGGCATGAGGATCGCACCGCCTTCGACAAAGGCGCCCTGGCGAACAAGGGCTTGAGGCACGACGCGTACACCCTCTTTGCCTATCCATTTTTTGAGCGGTATTTTGTCGACGAATGTGAAGGGGCCACATTCGATGACTTCCATTTTCTGAAGACGGAAGTGAAGAAGGATGGCTTGCTTTGCGGCCTTGTTGACAGAGAAGTCATCGCCATTCTTGGTGACGACTTGGATGGTGCCATCATCGAGGCCTGCAATCGTTTGTTGAACTGCTGTTTTCAGGCGGTTGAGCGGAGTGTGATCACCGGTTGCGGCCGCATCCGTTAGTTTTTGAAACATATCAGGTGTGTCGAAAACCTCCGAGATGAAGGCGAAGTCGGGAGAGTGATTTTGAGAGTTCGTCATAGTGAGGCTCGCTCCTGTTTTTTTGTTAGCGGCATTATGGTGGAAGGCTCGTGATGCTGCAAGCCTGGTTTCGTAAGATCCGCGATTGGAATCGAACACGTATATCCTTGAGCGAGAAGAACCGCATGTACGCACCAAGCAAAGAATAAATGAAGGAAACCGGAACTGATGAACCCTCATCCCCCGGAAACCAAACTCAAAATTTGAAGGAAAAAGAAGGAAATTTTCTTCCGTTCGCCCCGAGCCGACGTGTGGGTTCGAGTACTGTCGGAAATGGTGCTTCGGGCCGGAATTGAACCGGCACGCCCCTTTCAGAGCCCAGGATTTTAAGTCCTGTGCGTCTACCAATTTCGCCACCGAAGCATTTTGAAGTTTTGGGTAGAACCTGGCTAGAATAGTGAATTCATGGGGATGATTCAACAGATTCAAGCGCGCAGCGCCGTTCAAATATCGTCGATGGTAAACCTGGCCGTGCTGGGTGACCAGTGCTGAGGCACCGTCGTTGGGCGCTAGCTCTAGCGTTGTACTTCAGTGTTCGGCTTGTCGGGGTCGGGATTACGTCGAGCAACGCGTTTGACGAAGTTTGGAGTGCTTTAGGGTCGGTCATATGGTCGTTCTTTGCCGAAATCGTCCAGCTTGTTTTTGTAGCACATGTGGTGCTGCGTGTTTGTGATCGGCAACTTAAGCCGGTTCGTTCTTTCGAATTGATCATTATCGAAACACTGCGAAGTTTTGCCGCGATTTTATTTCGTATTCCGTTGCTGGTTCTACCGGCAGTTTACGAGTGGCTACGCCTTCTTCCTGTTCCTTATCTGGTGCTTTTAGATAGGCGCTACCGAGCCGGCGAGCGAGATGCGCTAACTGAGGCCAGATGCTTGTTTGCAGGGCATAGGTGGTTGATCTTGAGTTTGCTTGGGCTTCGAAGCGTACTTTGGCTTGCCGAGGCGATGCTTTTTGAGAATGGACAGGGCGAACCGCTGATGAGCCTTCAACACATCTGGTCATCGGCGTTTCTTTCGATCTTAAATATTGGGATCGATGTCGTTTGTCTTCGCAGTTATCAAAGAATCTTGCGTGAGTCTGCTTGATCTGTCTTCTTGATCTAGAGAGAACTAAAGTATGAAGCAGGACAGTCGGCCTATAGGTTTTTTCGATTCCGGCATTGGAGGACTCACGGTTCTTCGAACGGTTCGCCGGCGCTTTCCTGGAGAGAACTTTATCTATCTTGGCGATACGGCGCGATTGCCCTACGGCACCAAGAGTCCAGAGACGATTTGGCGCTACACGCAGCAGAGTATCTCGGCACTGCGGGCCTTTGATGTGAAGGCGGTTGTTGTGGCCTGTAACTCGGCTTCGACCGCACTCCTGGCAGGGCGTTCGGAAGCGACACAATCGGACATTCCGATCTACAACGTGATCGAACCGGGTGCTCAGGCCGCACTCGCTGTCTCTGAAGAAGGGCGTATCGGCGTGCTTGGAACACGGGCCACCGTGCTTTCAAACGCTTACGTGAACGCGCTTCTTGCAAGAAGGTCGGACGTCACGGTTTTTCAGCAGGCGGCTCCGCTTCTTGTTCCTCTTGTCGAAGAGGGTTGGGAAGAAGATGCTCTAACGAATTTGATCATCTTTCGCTACTTGACGCCGCTTCTCGCGCAGCGAATAGACACTTTGATTTTGGGCTGCACGCACTATCCGGCTTTACGCTTGGGTATTGAGCGTGTTGTTGGTTCTGAAATACGTCTTGTCGATTCGAGTTTTGCAATCGCGGATATTCTTGAACGCGCGTTTCAGGCCGGAACCATTGATCGAGCCGCACCGGGAGGGGGCGGGCTTGATCTTTATGCGACCGATCGCTCTGCGACGATGGACGAAACGGCAAGACGTTTGATGGGCGAGCCTGAGCTTCCCGGCTTTCAACCCTTTGATTTGTAGGCCTTTGATTTATAGGAGTGCATTGTGAAGCCTTATGAAAGAGTTGATGCAAAAGAGATAATGCAGTCGCCAAGTTTTTTGTTCGGTCAAACGACAAATGGTCTTGCGATACCTGGGTTTCGGTTTTCTCCGCATCAGGCTTCCGCAAGTCGTCGTCATGTGTTGGTTCTGGGCGGTGTGCATGGCGATGAAACAGAAGGCGTCGTGTTGGCGCATGGCCTTCTTGCCGAATGCATGAAACAGTACGCGCATGATCTGCGATTGACGATCGTGCCGGCCTTCAACTTGGATGGCGTGCTCGCGAAGACGCGAGGAAATGCCAACGGCGTCGATCTCAATCGCAACCTGCCAACAAAGGATTGGTCTCCCGAGGCGACGACACCGCGCTATCAACCGGGGCCGACGGCTTTAAGCGAGATCGAGAATAAAGCGTTGGTGGATTTCATCGAGCAAGAAAAGCCTGATTTTATTATTTCGCTCCACTCTTGGAAGCCGATGCTCAATATCAATGAACCAGAGGGCAGTACGATTTGTCGTAAGACTGCCGAGGCGATCAGCGCGCTTACGGGCGATATTATAGAGCCTACCATAGGATACTCGACACCTGGTTGCTTGGGCACGTACACGGGGCTTGAACGTGGAATCCCTACGATCACGTATGAGATCGAGCGCGGTATGGAGCCGAAGCGTGTCTTGGACGTCCACCTTGCGGCTCTCGGTGAAGGTTTGAGGTCTCTGGGTTGATTTCTGCGAGCTGATTTCTACGGTGCGCCGTTGAGTAGATCGAGAACCTCTGCTGTTTCGTTGATGACCCGTTGAGAGATCTGCGGTTCATCTTCGAAGTATCCGAAGCCGCGCAGTCTATTGGTTTGAAGCGGACGAACGGAGCGGTTTTCGAGGTTATGAGGGCTTTCGTACTGAACTTGTTTAAAGCCACCTAGCCAATCCCATGTGTATCCGAGTTGCGGGACGTTTTTCTGGCTCCAGAGGCGCGTTGTTTGGGCCGCGTGACAGCTGACGCAATCGAGCGTGCCAGGATTTGTGAGTTTGGGGTTTTCAAAAAAGAACGCGCGGCTTGCGATATGTTTAAGATCGTCTTCGAGTGTCGTTTTCGGTCGATCGACTCGGAATCCGAGTGAGTCTTTTACGAACTCAACCCAAGTGAGATCGTCTTTCGGCGCCGGGGTGACTCGAACTGAAAACTCTTCGAGTTGTGCAATGCCTTCCATGTCCATCGTAAAGGCCTGTGTTGGACGAAGTCTTAAAGATCCTGGAACTGTAAGACGAGGGATCCCGATTTCAGAAACTTGAAAGTGGCGGCCCTCTTGGTTTGTTTGTAGGGTGAGGTCGAATCCCATGAAGATCCACATCAACGGACCGTTTAAGATCATGCCCGCGATGCGGGTTAGATTTTCTTTTCCGCAGTGATTAAGCAAGACGGTTTGAAGCTGTGTCCATGCGGCCGAGTCGTATCCCGCGTGTTCGAGCCCTGGATGGATCGAGAGAGGTGCGAGGACATCTGTCGGAAGGCTCTCGGTTACAAGTCGCCAATCGCTAAGAAGCTGCTCCCACTCGTGTTCGTCGAAGTCGTAGAAAGTGTGAAGAGCATTTGTTCATGGTTCGAGAGCTTCTCGATCACAGTTGAAGATGGGAAGCTCGTTACATAGTTGAAAATTTAATGACAATTGAGATGAGAAAGAGTGTCCCCATCCCAAACATGATGGCGGCTTCTGTGATAGTCGCGCCTGCGACATTGTAGTTGCTGAGGCGATGGGCCAAGCGGAGGTAAATAGCAGCGATGCTAATAGGTGCGAGGGTGAGGATGGTCGCGATTGCGGTTGGACGGGCTTCTTTGGAAATGAACGACGTGGAGTGAATGAGATAAAACGACGCGAGAACTGTCAGAATTAAAACGAGTGCGGGCGAGTAGCGATAGAACTGAAAGACGTAAGTCTTCGCGTTGTGAACCATGTTTCCAACGGCTTCTTTAAGCGTATAGGGTTGGGGTTTTGCGAGGTCGGTGCGGAGAGCGGCGGGAAGGCTTCGGCTAAAGAAGTAGCCGGTGCGCGTGCCGTCATGTTTGGTGCGAACGACGTATTGGGGGCCAGCCGGTGTGGATCGAACTTTGATTTCGATGAGTTCGTCTTTTTGGATGCGCAGAGGTTCGTTTTTTAAAAAATGCCGCGTCTTATAGAATGGCAATTGAAGAAACCATTGAAGAGACTCGAACCTGTTTTTTGGAAGGAACTCACAGGTTGAAGATGGGTTCAATGTAGCCTCGCTTCGTCGGTGTTGTTAGTAGAAGACTGCGAATGGATCGGTCTCGGGGTTGTCTGATGCGCGAACGACAAGTTTTTTAAATTCATCGCGTGAAAGAGAGTGGCTCTCGATGCCGCCGCCCGTATCAAAGAGCGTCGCGAAGGCGCGATCCGCGTCTTGCGAGGTCGGGCGTCGTTTTGCCTTTCGAGCGGACCCTTCACTTTTGCGAGAGCCTGGCTTTGCCGCGAGAATTTCCGTGCGGCCGCCTCGGTCGTAAGAGGCGATCAGGTATCTAAGGCCGCTGCGTACTTCTTCTTTCGAAATACGTCCGTTGCCGTCGACATCGAGAATGTCGAAAAGTCGTTCGGCGTCGTCTTCCGCGGCAGCTTGAGAGGGCGTTGAAGCCTGCGGCGTTGCGCAGGCCGAAAGGGTCATTGAGATCGACGAGACGAAAAGGATTGAGATGCGAAAAGCCAGAGTCGCTAGATGTTACATGATTCAACCTCGTTGCCTTACATTCTTGATCGAAAAAATGAAGTCGGTAAAGTCTTGTGCGAGACTGCTTGTTGCGGCGCGTGGAGAGTTAGGGAGTGGTGGCTGGCGGCGTGGAAGCATCGTCCATACCTGGCGTAACTTTAAAGATCGAGAGGGTGTGGGTTCCGACCTTTTTTGAATAAACACGGGCTCTCTTTTGAGCGTCGTAGGTGTGATGAGTGAAGTAAATGCGGGTAACTCTCTGGGCGATGTGCTGAGAGCTCGTGAACATCTTGTAGTTCTCGATGACGTCGATTTTTATGCCTCCGCGGGAATCGATTGAGGCGATATGCCCAAAGGCTTCTTGCTCTCGCGGAAGAAACCATCCACGCAAAATGAACCCGACGTGATCACCCACTGCGAGCGCGTTGCCGTCGCGGTCGAGGTGATCGATGGGAAAGAGATTGCTCGTAATTGCTCCGCCTGGGGCCATGCTTAGCGTTTCGGAGCAATTGGCCCGTGACTTCAACGAAGGCCCGCTTCTGTTTCAAGATGAGACGAAGCAGGCCGTTTTGAATGTCGGTTAGCGAACGATTTCGAATTCGACGCGGCGATTGGCTTGACGGCCTTGGTAGTTGGAGTTGTCGGCAATCGGGCGACTTTCGCCGAAGCCGAGGGCTTGGATGCGAGCGGCAGGTTGATTGAAGCGTTCGATCAAGCGCCGACGAATGGCGTTTGCGCGTTTGAGGGAAAGCGCCTCGTTGTAGGCGTCGGGACCTACCGAATCCGTGTGGCCTTCGATTTTAAGAAGTTTAAAGCCGCTGGAAAGGGCATCGGAGAGTTCCTTTAAGACGGCATCATAATTTCCGATCATGCGATCGGAATCGAATTCGAAGAGAATCGACTGTGTACGAAAACGCTCTTGAACGCTGCCGCCTTCAGAGCTGCCGACGACCTCGAGATAGCGCGAGTCGTATTTCTTTTGGTTTCGAGTGTTTGAAGGTGGTTGAGGTCTACTTGAGAAAAGAGGGCCAAACGCGTAGTTGAGACCCGCGTAGAGGCGCCAATCGGGCGAGGAGACCCCGTGCATGAGTTCGGTGCCGCCACCAAAATGAACGGCGAGATTCGTATTCACGTCGTGTTTGAGGCCGAGAATCCATTCAAGAGAAGAGAGGCTGCGGTCTCCGAAGCTGTTAGTTTTTTCTGCTGGCCATGCACCGAAAACTTCGGTGATCACCTTGGTGCTGTATTGTGGAAAGTGATAGCTCAGGGCGCCCGACGCGATCCATTGGTTGCCGAGCGGATCGGCGATGGAACCTGGAATCTTCGCGCCTGAAGAACGAATGCGGTAACCGATATTGCCGCCGATCGCGAATCGACGAACGGTCGTATCGGCCACGAGTTCGATATTGGTTGTCGGCCCCGGATTTGTTCCTGAATAGGGATTGTTCTTAATCATGTTAAACCCGGTCGAGAGAACCGTCGCGACACCGCCTGATTCATCTCCAAAGAAACGGAACTTCGTATTGAGTCGAAACTCTGTGATGCCGGTCGAAGCGAATTCGCCTCGGGTTCCTGTTCCGTCATCGACCTGTTGTTTGAGAACTTGCGGAAGGCTGAAGCCGATATCCCAGTTGTCGGTGAGTCCGAGCCCGGCGTTGAAATCAAACGATGTGAGACTGTCGGTGAAGTAGGTGCGATTGCCGCCTGCGGTGTCGAAATAGGGAAGCGAGTTGACGGCGTGATTTAAGAATACCCCCAGGTTCACGATGCCTGGTCTCAACGTTTCGGAAGATTGAACGGTTACGAAATCAAGACCGTTGGTGGTGGGGTTGAAGTTTTGAGCGTCGCCACCGACAACGTTCGCTTTCGCCACGTTTTGATCCGCAAATGGAACTAAGACGAGTGCAAGCAAGAGTGTACGGATCAAGAAGAGCTTTGGGTTTGAGGCGTTTGATGATCTAGTTGTCATACGTAAATCAGATCATGAAACTCAATAAAAAGAAAAGGGGGTTACATGATGAAGTCGAGGAAGTCGCTCTTGTTCGTCGTTCAAACGGTACTTCTTGTGGTAATTGCTACGAGTTCGACGCTGGCGGAAGCTAAGCTTTGGGATGAGAAGAAAGTATGGGTTGGTGGCAGCGCCGGAATTCTTGTTCCAAACAGAAGTACGACGACGAGTCGCCCTCAGTATGGAGTCAATGTTGGCGCTATGCTTGGTAGCGAATTGGCGTTTGGCGCTTATTATTTTGCCTCTCGCAAGGATGAGGCTGGTATTCAGGGCAAGTTCGACCTCGAGTTTTATGGCGTCGAAGGAGCATTCCATTTCGAAGGTGAAGCAA
>JAVFAU010000052.1:0-9034 GCA_034002335.1 Bdellovibrionales bacterium
TCCCGCGACCCAGTTTCGAATTGCAGTGTGGATTTTCAGCAGACGAGCTTTCATTAAGCCGCCTTGACCGTGAGAATCCAATGACCCTCTGGCGCCCGGTTTTGGTTTACAATGACGTGACCTTCGAGAGTGAGAGATGCGGGCACGTTCTCGACGGGTTCACCGTCGTCGACCCAGATCTCGAGGGTTTCGTCGGTATCCATTGTGGCGAGTTTGATGAGGGCCTTGGATGTGTTTTTGGGGCAAGGGATGGTGCGCAGATCTAGCTTTTCCAACGACCCGCCTCCTGTATGAACTGACTCGCTCTGACACATATACAGACTATACTTGCAATAATCGTCCGGTTTGCAAGTATAAAGTCATATCGGTTTTCCTGAGGAGAGAAGAATGAGTTTACGAGATCACACGGACAAGGTGCTCTTTGATGAGAGTGTGCTGTGTAAGCATTGTGTTCTGCCGCAAGCGAAACCGCAGATTTTTTTTGATGAACAGGGCGTCTGTAATCTTTGTCGCGAGCACGAACAAAATCGGGAGCTCGAAGAAGAGGCAAAACTTCTTGAAACGGATCTTCTGAAGATTCTCAAGAAGAACAAGAGCAAAGGGAAATACGACGTTTTGGCGATGTGTAGCGGCGGCAAAGACTCGACTTCGGCGCTGTACTACATGAAAACCCGCTACAAACTAAACCCTTTGGCCTTCATGTTCGATAATGGTTTTGAAACGGACGACGCGATTCGAAACGTCGAGCGCGCGGCCGAAAAGCTGGGCGTTGATTTCATGTTTTTCAAATCGAACTACATGAAGGATATGTATAGCAAAATTCTCGAAACGAAATCTAAAGCCGTTATCTGTCACCCGTGCTCTCTTTGGTACATGGACCTGGCCTATGAAATCGCGGATCGTCATGAGATTCCGCTCATCATCGCGGGATGGACAAAGGGACAATCCACGAATCAAAAAGTCATGAGCAAGTGCGGTTGCAATTCGGCTTCGCCGGAATTCAAAGAGATGGGCGAAGAGACGAAGAGCTTTCTCGACACCTATGTTCGCACGGATCCACGGTACAAGGATTTTCCCGCCACGATGGAAGAAGTGATGCAAAAAGCGGCGGGTCGAAAGAATAAGGCTCTCGTCATCTCCCCGCACTGGTTTTTGCCATTCGGTCCCGAGGTGTATGTTCCGACCATTCAAAAAGAATTGGCTTGGGAATATCCGAAGCTGAGCTACCCCGGCCGTTCGACGAACTGCATGTTGAATTTCATATCGGTCTACAACTCCATGAAGAACTACGGCTATACCCATTATCATGTGGAAATGAGTAAGCTGATTCGTCAAAACGTCATAAGTCGTGAAGATGCGCTGAAAGATTTGGAATTCAACGTTCAAAAGTCTCAACTCAATGCCATCGCGAAGAAGCTCAATTTTCAGTATGAATAGAGACGTTTATCTTGATCATGCCGCATCGTCGCCGATGACCGAGACGGTCGCGGATTTTCTGCAAGAGACGTTTCGCCGAAAACTTGGAAACTCTTCTTCCGTGCATCGATCCGGAGTCGCGTCGAGTTTGGAGCTGGAGAAAGCGCGACAGGTTGTCGCGGATCGAATAGGTGCGCGAACCGACGAAATTTATTTTGTGTCGGGAGCGACGGAGGCCAATAACCTCGCGCTAAAAGGCATTGTCGATCGTTATAAAACTTCAAAAAAAAATAAGATCATAATCTCGGCGCTCGAGCATTCGAGCGTGTCTCAGGTGGCCTCGTGGTTACGTGAGATGGGATGCGAGATCGTCCATGCGCCGGTCGACTCAAGCGGTCTTTTGAGCGTCGCGAAACTAAAGGAACTCCTCGACGAGCGAACTCTGCTCGTTTCGATTGGTCACGTCAGCAGCGAAATCGGAGTGATCCAGAACCTGCATGAAATCGGAGAGCTTTGCGCTCAGGTGCAGGCTTTTTTTCACTCGGACGGTGCGCAGGCCTTTTGTAAGGCGCCTGTTGATGTGAAGGCGATGCGACTTCATTTGTATTCCATGAGCTCTCATAAAATTCACGGGCCTCGCGGAGCGGGGGCGTTGTACGTCTCGGATCAAGTACGCATTCGTCCGCAGATTTTGGGAGGCGGTCAAGAGGGTGGGTTGCGTTCGGGAACGGTGCCTGTCGAGTTGATCGCAGCGATGGCCTATGCTTCGGAGCAGTTTCAGCAGGTGGCTTTGGAGCGTCTTCGTGATTTGCGTGCGGAGCTTTTGGAGGGCCTTTGTCACAGCTTTCCGGATGTGCGTGTACATGGTGATCTGAAGGAGCGAGTCGGCAGTCAGCTGAACTTCGCCTTGCCGGGCGTTGACGGCAAATACGCCATGCGTGAGTTGGATCGGCGTGGAATTCGTGTGTCGGTGGGGTCGGCCTGCGACTCAGGAAAGAAAGCGCCCAGTGCAAGTCTAAAAGCGCTAGGCCTGACGGATGAACAGGCATTCGAGGCGCTTCGTGTTAGCTGGGGGCTTGAGACGTCAAGTGACGACATTCAAGCCCTTCTTGCGGCCCTCGAAGAAATTCGAAAGCCCTAAGCCTCTCTAGAACGCTTCGTTCGTGCTCAACGTGAGCATGAGATTCATTCGCTTATACTGGTTCGCCGTGAGATTCGAGTTGTTGATATTGTATCCGCCCGAGAGGCCCAGCATGAATTTGTCGCTGAGCTGGCGGCTCAAGCCCATGTTGAGCGAGTAGTTATTGTCGACTCGGCCCGACGAATTTTCGGTATAAGTTAGTAAGAAATAGTTCAACTTCGCACTGAACGTCGTATTCCAGAACGCGGGCTGAACGTACCCGACGCCGAGGTCGATACGATCGAACACGCTGTTTTTTCCGATCGAGTTGTTGAGTGTGTAAGAGACATCACTCAGGATGATTTTCTTCGAATCGATGAACGGAAAGTTCATGTTCGCCCAAGTAATGCGCGTCTTAAGGGCCGTCGAATCATTGTCTCCCGTGGATGAGTTGAGGTTCGACGTATCTTGCCGCAGGTCGATGTTCAAGTTGGTGTACCAGCGGTCGTTCATCACAAATAAGTTTTGAAAGCCGAGGAGGTACGAGTTGTAAATGCTCTTCCATTCGTTGTCTTCGATGCTCATGAACGTCGTTTCGATTCCTGGTGTGACGTCGAGCTTGTAGCCTTTGCCCAGAACGATGCCTTTGTGTGTCCACGGAGCCGTGAAGCCGACGATTGTCGGATCAGTGCCGGAAATCGAATCGGTTCTTTGAAAGTCCGTGCCGACGGAGTACATCGAAAAAACATCGAGCTGCATCGCGAATTCATTCACGTCTTCGTACAGCGCGCGATAGCGCAGCGAGCCTTGAAAGAGCGTTCCGACGGCGTCGACTCCGGTTGCGACACCGCGGTCGCGATCGGAATCGGACGAAAGAAGAACGTTGTCGTTATAGAGCGTACCGACAAGGGCCGAGAGGTTCCAGCGTTTGCCGCGTTCCGTTTCGACGCGCTGTTGGCGCAAGATGTACTCGAGGTAGCGTTCGGCTTGTTCGTCCAGAGCCGGGTCGGATGACTCGTCGAGTACCGCTTGAAACTCGGGGCGGGCCTCGGCCCAGCGTTTGCGTTCGAAGTGAATAACGCCTCGGTAGAAACGGCCCGAAGGAGTGAGCGCCGGATCTTTGGCATCGACAACGCGGTTGAAAGCGTCCAACGCGCTTACGGAGTCTTTCAGTCGGTAGTACGAGAGCGCGCGGTAGAAATCTCGTTCGACGGCGTTCACGTCTTTGCCGTCGGCGAGATCGAGATAAACGAGGGCGCGATTGTAGTCATCGAGCTTGTAGAGTGTAACTCCGTATTGAAAGTAGTAGGTGCGGTTCGAAGGATCCAGCTCGACGGCTTTCACAAACATTGAGCGCGCTTCGGCAAAACGATAGGCGCGATAATGCGTCATCGCTTGGTCGGCGAGATCTTGTGCTTCCTTTTTTCGACGGGCGCGTTCGTCGGGAGTAGCTTGCGTGAAGTTTTGAAGCAGGCGAGAGATAGACTGAGTTTCGAGCTGGCTTAGGCGCAGGCGCTCCGCAAGATTTTTGCTCGCTTCCTCGAATTCAGTGCGTTCCATTGCAAGACGAGCCGTATCGATGGTCTGATCGCGTTTTGCGTAGCGATTTTGTAGGGCGACAAGCAGCTCTTGTTCGGCTTGGAAGGCGTGATAAGCTTGGCGCGCTTGGCCCGCGCTATCGAAGAGCTCCACGTTCTGCACATCGGTAACAGGGTCACGGCGCAGTACGTAGGGTAGACGGCGCAGTTCTCGAGCCTCGATCATGCGAGTGATCGCACGTCGTCCTTGGAGGTCGGTCAAAAGATGTTGAGGTGGAGCGTAAAACTCCACGCGCAAGGCCGAAAGATTGCGCCAGTTGATTGAGTACACGCCCGAGAACACAGCCGAGTCTGGAGCGGTCTCTTCCATCTCGATTTGTACGACTCGGCCCGAAGCTCCTTCGCGAAGATAAATGACGGCGGCATCAACCTTTGTCGAGTTGCGATTCCAGTCGCCGCGCCCGTAGTTTAGGCGAATGGTGTTACCGGCGTCGAGCCGAATACCGCGCGGTTTTTCGACGACATCGATGTCGTCGTGTTCGTTGGCGGTGGCAACGGGCTCATCTGGTTTCGTATTTTGAACGCCCGCCTTGCGCGCCGGCAGCGTTGTCGGTTGAGCGGTTTGGCCTTGAGCCGCAGGAGCACAGATTGGTAACTGCGGAGCGAGACAAAGGGAGAATGTGCAGAGCAAACCTCTGAAACGTAAATTGAAGCGCAAACGCATCGAATCTGTTCCTTTCGTTCAAAAGGGCAGATATCAAGATAATGCAAATAGCGCAGAAATGGGCGTGGTTTTGCCCGGCCTCGCCATGAGGCCGGAGTGACTAGGGCGCGCGGTTTTGACCCTCGGTTTACTGTGGAACAATGATGCGAATATTGACCTTGCCGGGGCCGCTTTCGACGGCTCTGTTACAGAGGTCGCAGACGGGTGGTGGCGGTGGCAGCGCTGGCGGAGCCGGAGGGAGTGCGATTGGGCTTTTGATTCCCGCAAGCATGTCCTTGTCGGGGCCTCTGCCGGGCAAGTCATCGTTTGAAATCATGGACGGTGCGCCTGGAGCACTGCTCGGTTCGCGTCCTTGTTGGCCGCCTTGGTTCTGAGATGGCGATGTTTGTGAACCGCCGCCTGAGCCGCCCCCTGAACCGCCCGTTGAGGCCGAGTCGTCTGAACGTCCAGACTCTTCTTTCTTAGGAGCCTCTGGCTGGTTTCGATCTGTGTTCAAGTCGGGAACGACATCGTCGCTTGAAGATTCGACGTGCAGACGTCGAATCTCGGTCGATGAAACGGACTTTGGTTGTGCAACGGTGCCGCCGCCCGAGGTCTCGGTCTTTTGTCCAGCGCCAACCTGGACGGCGTTCGTGATGCGTCCTCCGGCACCCAGAAAACCGACTTCGACTTTTCCTATGAAGGTGACGATTTCGGAGCGGTTCGTTCGGCGATCATAGCTTGTCAGGAAGTCTGTTCCGCGGACACCGGCGACGGCGCTCTTTGTTTTCACGCGGAATGTGTTCGCCTGTCCGTCTTTTGCCTTGTCGTTATACATGTTCTCTTCGCGTGTCGCCGCGCGCACTTTTCCGTAGAGAACATTCAGCATGACCTTCTTTTTGTTTTCGGAAGGTTTGTACTCGTATTCTTCGAGGGTCAGGCGAGAGTTTGGCGAGATGTTGAGTTCGTTGCCGTCTTCCATTTTTATTTTCGCGCGCGATTGTGCGCCCGCAATGATCGTGTCGCCTTGGCAAATTTTCGAGCCGGCGGCCGCGGGGCTCACCTTTTTCGAAGAGTGCGCTTCGATTTTGATATCGCCTTTTGAAACCAGAACTTCGCCGCAGGTCACGGCCTGATTTCCACCTGCCGCATGCGCGGCCGGCAGTGTCGTTATGACGTAAAGAGCGCTCGTGGCGAAGAAGACCACAAGTGATTGAGCCGTACCGACGTTCAAATGCTTGAGCATGGCCTGTCCTCCGGGATAATCCCCTTGGATAGGATCGGATTAAATCGCCTTAAACTTGACGAAATAAGCGACAACCCGGGCCCAAGCGGAGTTGAGAAGAACGGTGTCTCGTGATGAGACGCTCTTGGATGAGATGATCTTACGAGAGGCGCAAGATCTCGTTTGCGGCCTCGAGCAATCCATTTGAAACAATCGTCGGTTGCGCTTCGGTTGCCGCATTCGGATCGACCGCTTCGGTTCCGGCGAGCAAAACCGTGCGACACCCAGCGCGTGATCCCGCGATGACGTCTGTGATGCGATCGCCAACCATCCAGCTCGATTCCAAATTAGCGCGATGATCTTCGGCTCCGCGAAGCAGCATGCCCGGGTTTGGCTTACGAATGGGGTGTCGGCTTTCGACGGAGTAGGGTGCATAGTAAAAGCCAGAAAAGTGAATGCCGTGTTTCGAAAACTCAGCCTGGATACGGCGATGAATCTCATCCAGGTTTTCCATGGTGACCAAGCGGCGCGCGATGCCGGATTGGTTGGTTACAATCACAAACTGATAGCCAGCGTCTCTTAAGAGGCGAAGAGCCTCGAAGACATCTGGAAGATATTCGATTTGGTCAGGGTCGTTGAGATAGACCTTATCGATGATGATGGTCCCGTCGCGATCAAGAAAGATCGTTTTTCTGCCTGAGCCTTTGGAGTTTGTCATGATGGGTTTATCGATAGGCCGTGCGGGGAGAAGCGTCAAGCTTTGCGGGTTTTCAACGGGCTATGCGATTCGAGTGTGCGTGCGAGTTCGTCGAGCCCGACATGGGTGTAGCGACTTGTCGCCTGGAGAGATGAGTGGCCGAGAAGTGCCTGTAGAACGCGCAAGTTCGCTCCGGACCTTAGGAGGTGAGTCGCATAACTATGGCGAAGAGCATGCGGGTGCAGAGGTTTCAGAAGGCCCGCGCGCAAACCGGCTTTTCGTACGAGTTCATAGGCGCGCCGTGGAGAAAGCGGATCTTCTCCAAAGACGTAGCGGGTGGGATGGCCCGCATGCAGGCTTTTTTGTTTTTCGAGCATCGCTTTTAAAGTCGACATCGTAAAAGCCGGAAGAGCGACAAGACGTTCTTTCGAGCCCTTCCCGCGAACCAGGCATGTGTTCTTCGACCAGTTGAGGTTTTTTGTTTCAAGCCCGCAGGCCTCCGACACCCGAAGCCCGCCTCCATAAAGAAGAGCGATGAGGACAAGGGATATGAGGTCCGGGGAGATCGAAGGGTCTAAATGAGGAGCTGGGCCGGTTGCGGCCGAGAGCTCTTTTTCTAAAAACCGGAGTAGGGCAATCGCCTCGTCGGCGCTGATATGTTTTGGTAGTCGCTGCGGAATCTTTGGTGCGCTGAGTAATGAGGCGAGGTCTCGCTCGATAAAACCTTTTGAATGCATCCAGCCAAAGAAACTTTTAAGTGTCGCGGTCTTGCGATTTCGGGAAGCAGGGCTTAAATGACTCCACCTACTTTGAGCCTCCCGGGCTCTTGCGAGTAGGTCCGAAGCCTCCAGGTCTGAAAGAATTCGTTCAGGGGGGCTGGAATTCATTTCTAGGTCCAAAAACTCGAGAAAAAACGCCTGACTCAAATCTTTTTTGTAGGCTTTGAGCGTATGTGGCGAACAAGATTCTTCAAAAGCTAATAAATACAAATAGTTATGTATATATTGGAGGCCATCTTGCCAAGGCTCCATGGGCGCTGTATTTGATCTGAGGGATGGTTTAAGCCGCAGTTTTTTCATTCGCTGGAAAAAGTTCCTTGCAGTTTTTTCCGCAATGCGTTACAAATTCGTCCGACGCGCTGTTTCATTATGATGCACCTGGCGATATCACATACGGTATCCCGCTCTGTGCACCACTTACGGGACGAGGCGCGGAACACAGAACCCCCAGACCGAACCTTTGAGTTCGAACAAGTGAGGCAGAACGTATGTCGCAATTTGAGAACACTCCGATCCTCCCCGGTGCTGCTCTTCCCGTTGGTGGCAATACTACTGTAGCAGGTAGTCAGCCGAAGTCGCTGCAAGAAACAGCGATTGGTGCGCTTTCATCGGGTGATAAGACGATCGTCTATAAGTCAGAGGTCATGCGCCAACTGATGAAGATGATCGATCGCGTGTCGCCGTCAACCGCAACAGTTTTGATTCTTGGCGAATCGGGAACCGGTAAAGAGCTTCTCGCTCGTGCGATCCATGAACGCTCAAACCGTCGTAACAAACCGTTTGTCGCGATCAACTGCGGGGCGCTTCGCGAAACACTTCTCGAATCGGAACTCTTCGGTCATGAAAAAGGATCTTTCACGGGTGCTTACACGCGTAAGATCGGTTTGGCGGAAGCTGCGAACGGCGGAACTTTGTTCCTTGATGAAATCGGTGAATTGTCGCCAGGTATTCAAGCGAAGCTTCTTCGCTTCGTGCAAGAAGGCGAGATCTTCCGCGTTGGCGGAAAAGATCCGATCAAGGTTGATATTCGACTCATTTCAGCGACCAACCGTGAGTTGGATGCTGAGGTCGCGCGCGGAAACTTCCGTGAGGATCTTTACTATCGCATCAACACGATCACAGTAAATTCGCCGCCGCTTCGTCGTCGTAAAGAAGATATTCCGATGCTTGTCGAGTACTTCTTGGCTCGCGGTCAAAACCGTATTCTGAATCGCGGCCGCGCGATGAGCGAAGAGGCGATGAAAATCATCACTCGCTACGATTGGCCGGGAAACATTCGCGAACTTCAAAACGTTTGCGAACGCTTGCAGATCTTGGCTGATGGTCACACGATCATGCCGGGTGATTTGCCAGAAAATATTTTGAATCCTGAGCAAAAGGTCACGACGGACGATTACGATGCAACGGTCACGCTGTACGAATTGGAGAAGCGTTATATTTTGAAAGCGCTGAACTACTTCGATGGCAACAAAACACAGGCCGCGAACGCGTTGGGAATCACGATCAAGACACTTTATAACAAACTTCACGAGTACGGTGAGTTTGAAAAATACGCG
>JAVFAU010000053.1:0-8886 GCA_034002335.1 Bdellovibrionales bacterium
GCTGAGAGCCGAGACGCCCACGAGAACGGGTAGAGCCATCAAGATGCGTCTGAAAACATAAGTTAGCATTTATGATTCCGCCGCTGGTGTTGGTTGAGTGGCCGGGGTCGCTTGCGGATTGAGTGTTGGTTGAGTGGCTGGTGTTTGCTTGGAGGGCGGAAGGCTTGCGCGTCGTGCGATCTCGTTTTCTTTTCCGCTCGGAATGGAGCCGAAAAGACGATTGAGAATCGTGGCGTTGAGCCCGTGTCCCGCCACCGCCTCTTCTTGAGTGGCAACAAGAATGGTTTGAAGGCCAAGACTTGGTGAAGAAGTCCCGAGGATTTCGGCTTTGTGGGTTGCCAAGCTGATAAATCGACTTCCACTGACCGAATTCAAGATGCGAAACGCGGGAATGCCGGAGATGACCTCTTCTTCGGCGATAAAGGCTTCGCCTTTTACGATCGTCGCGGACTCCTCGAGGATGCCCTGGTATTCGTATTTAACGCCTTTTTTTAAACCTTCTTTACCTTGAAGCATGACGTAACCGAGAAACGCCGAAAGAAACGCTCCCTTGGGAACGGCGTTGCTCACGGTCTTCTTTTCTTTTCCGGTCGTTATGAGGGCCGTCATGCGATCGCCCTTAAAGGTGGCGTCGACGGTTGTCGGTTGTTTGTCGATGATCCCTGTGTACTGGTAACTGCGGGGCTTGAAAGAGGAGTCAGCCTTTGCGTCTAGACTTTCGGTGAGGGCGCCGGCATCGGCGTTGGTTTTAAGAAAATGTGTCGCGCGAAACTCTTTTTTCTTTTCGTCGAACTCGTAGCGTTGGACCACGTATCCGACGTGTTTGCCCGAGATCATGACTTTGGACCAGCCTTCGAAAAGAATGGCCCCATGCGCGAGTTCTCCGCATAAACTGATGAAGCAAAAAGGGACGACGAGAGCTGTGAGAAGCGATGTGCTTTTCCATGATCTCAGATTGAGACGATTATCCATGAGGCTCCTCCTGACATTCACGGTAGCAATCGACTTAATACGAGACAACAGATAGCATGAGAAAGTGGGAATGATTCCGACAAGCCGTTCATCGAGTTGCTCATTGCGCTCACGTATTCACCGAGGACAGGGCGGACAGATGTCGGTCTTCCTTGCCCTGATTTTCCAAGTCCTGTTCGTGTTCTTCGCGATGGTGATCAACATCGGCCTTTTGGTGCACGACAAAATCAATTTACAAAACGCGGTCGATCTCGGCGCTTACTACGCGGCACAAAAGCAGGCGGAAATTTTAAACGAGATCGCGCATCTCAATTATCAGATCCGCCAGGACTACAAGCTTCTTGCTTGGAGATACTGGGTTCTGGGCACGATGGGGCGAAGTGGAAACCCGGCCCAACCCGCGATTGTTCCCCCGCAGGCCTCGGCGCCCGCGACGATTCTGCCAGATTCGCCTCGTCTTTACGGGCCGGTGGGAGAAGAGGTTCCGATCGCGTGTCTCGCGAATTTGCGCTGGTGGGAGTTTGCGTTCATTGCGAGTCAGGCGGGTTTACCGAACGAAAACTATTGTTGGCAGCCGAACAATTGGCAATCGGGCTCGATTCAAAATCCATCCGTGCCGTTTACTCCAGCGACGGCAGGCGTGAACGCTGCGGCGTCGCAGAGTGCTCAGATGAGTCAAACGGCATTCACCGCCAGTTGCCAAGAAGCTTCGCCTTTGAGTTGGGCTTACGTTGCGACGATTCTAACCCACTATAAAATTTCGATCGGGCATCGAAAGCGGGCGATCAAGGCGTTGCGCGAGAATCTTGTGCGCGAAAACCCGGTGGATCGCGAAGGCAATAGCATCCGAGACGGTGTGATTGCGACGATTCGGAAAAATTTAACAGAGAGTAATCGCGAAAGTTTCGACCCGGCATCGGTGCAATTGATGAACGGTTTGGCGGTAGGGTCCGAGTGTGGCGGTGGCGCGATGCCAGGTGAAAACACATTGCCCGAAATTTTAACGTCGCCCGGATTGTATTTCGCGTTCTTGCGCGGGGCGGGCACGAGCTGTTCATTTAGTTACGCGTTTCAAACTCAGCATCAAGAGATTTCGGCCGCGGGCGGTAACGTCGCTCGATGGGACCCCGATGGGCGTCTTCGCGGCATGGTCTCGGGCGAACCTGATCCGACAAACCCCTATGCGCATGAGCACTCGAGTCTTGGTTTCGAAAAGAATCCGTGGTGCATGGCCTATGTCGGGGTGAAAGCGCAAACACAGCCGCGAAAGCCATTTGCGCCGTTCGGGCGGGCGACGACGTTGGTGGCGCGCGCGTTCGCGCAACCTTTCGGTGGTCGCATCGGTCCGTGGTACTCGAAGCGCTGGACACGCGGAAACATGAAATCAGATCCTGTCGCGCAGCCCGTTGCGACGGTTGGGGCCGTGGTGCAGTTGAATCCGGTCGAAGGGTCTATTCAGACAGAAATGCGAACGGATCCACTGACTTCTCCACGCGTCGGAGACGGTAGCAACACGTCGAGCGGGTACGTTTATTCTTCGTATTCGATTCCAAACTATTCTCGTTTTCCTGGAGACCGACTTGGTCTTCGCTCGCAGCGTGCTCAGTCGCTGGCTCGTCATGTACTTGGTCAAATCATGATGACGGTTCCGGCGAGTCTCGGAAACACGGCAGACGGCCGCATTCGGCTCAATTGGTTTTACGGATTTGGCGATCAGCTTGTGACGGGCGATCCGCTTGTCTACGATGTCGTTCAGCAAAATAATCCGACGCTTATGCGCTATCGGCGTTTGGAGCTGGCGGCGGTCGCGCCTGATCTTTTTGATATCACCTACTACTCCGTCGATCCCGAAGCGTATCGCAACTACATGATTCACACCGAAAACAACAAGGCTCGTTACGGACTGATCGCCAACGAAAACGTATATGGCGATCTTGGAAGTCGCGCGGTGGGTGCGGGCTATGCGCGAACTGACAACAACGTAACGGCGCAGATTCAGGCGGCGAACGCGGACGGGATTGAACCGAACGCGCGAGGTGCCGCTTTTTGGATCGTGCAAAACTGGACACATCTTCTTACGGCATGGGCTCCGCATCGGATCACGAGCTTCATTTTTCCAATTGAACGATTTGGACGGTGTCCTACTGGGGCGGAGGCTTACAACTCGGTTATGATTCCCGGCAAATGCGTAGCAGGCGGTCGCGTTGGATATTCTGTTCGCCTGATTTCGCGCGATCACTTGAATGGAAATTGGGATCTCGGCGGCGAGGGAGCGGGCGCTGGACCTCTTTTGAATCCGCCGCGATTGAACTCCGATTTTTGATTCACATCGCGGTTTGTCTCACTATGAAACGTTCGCAGCCGTCATACTCTTTACAGTCGTCAAGAGAGCGAACACGCGACGTTTTGTTCGACGGTAAATGACCTCTAAGTGCTCGAAATTTTTCAGAAAAATGGCACTTCTCTCTTTAGAAGTGACGAGAATTGTCCGAAAATAAAAGTAGACGGAGGATTTGACATGTTCAATCCATTCAAAGCGCATCTAGCTCGCACGCTTGTTCTCACCGCGGTGATCGTAGGTGCTTTCGGTCTTTTCTCTTCTTCTGAAGTTTGGGCACAGGGTAATTCAGGCGCGGCGCAATCTCTAGAAGATTTGCCTCCAGCGGCTGGTGTGCAGGCTCCAGCACCTGTTATAGAGAGATCTATTGGATCATCTGAATCTGGAGATCAGGCTCAAGCTTCGGAATCAGCATGTCTTTCGACGGCGAAGATGACGGCGAATGTGTGTTTGCTTCCCGGTGCGCATGGAATGGAGCCGCAAGAGCAGATGGCCTATTCTTTTCAAATGAATATGGTTCAGACAATGGTCGCTCAAGCGGCGGCCATTGGAAAAAACGCGTCGGCCCAGTGTGATATTCAAAGCAAAATCGCAACGGCTCTAGGGGCCGTCAATGGCGTGAAGTCCGTGGCGTGCGCGGGTTACGTTTCAAGATGTAAGAGCGTGTGTACGGAAGAGATGGAAACGGCAACGGCGAGTCAGGATGTGAGAAAGGCTCGTCAAGCTAAAGAGAATTTAGGGGCCTGTGCGGGCTATTCCTCGCAAGTCGCGATGATGGGAATGCAGGCGATGCAGCAGGGCCTTTCGGCACTGGCAAATAATCAGTGCGCAAAAGACTTGGCTTCGGCAAATACGACACCTACGCCGGCAACCGATTATGACCCAAGCAATTGCGAAGATCCTCGCAATCAGTACATCTACGCATGTTACTGCGCCAAGGAGTTGAACAAAACGACGGCGATGTGTGTGGCGGGCGGAGGCGTAAATCCCGGTGGCGGTTCGGTTTCTCCTACGGGACCGGGCAACGGAACAACGAACGCGGCGACACCTTATACGCCTATTCTCGATGAATCGACGGATGATGGTTTGGAGATGCTCTCTCGTGAGGCCGCTTCGCGCGGCGGCGGTGGCGGCGGAATGGGCGATGGCGGATCTGGCGCACCGGGCGGCGGTGGCTTAAGCGCACTCGGCGATGGCGGTGGTGGCGGTGGTGCACCGGGTGATCCTCGCAGCGCGATTACGGGTACCGCTGGCGGCAGTTCGAACAGCCTTGGTTCCGCAGGCGGCGGCGGTGGTGGTGGCGGACTTGCGCGCAACAATAATGGCGCCGGTGGCGGTGGCGTACTTGATAAGTTGAATCTTAAAAAATTTCTTCCGAAATCAAACTACGCCAATCGCGGAATCGCCGGTATGAGCGTGAAGTCGGTTGATGGAATCACGGGACCGATGGGGCCTTCCCTTTGGGAAAAGGCGACACGACAGTATCAAGAGCAGATTCAAAAGCAGAATGTAATTTTGGATAAGTGAGGAACAAGGCTATGAAAAGAATAAATCAGATTTTGGTATCGACATTCTTATCGGCCTCACTTGTTGTACTTGGCGCCGTGTTGAGTGGTGTGGGGTTCGCGCACGCATTTACAGGCAACGAACAGCAGACGACGAGCCAGTCGGGTCAACAGCAGCAATCGGGAGCGAATTATATTCTGCCGGGCGGTGGCGGGAATGCCTCGCAATCGGGACGCGATACATCGAAGAACCAGTTGATCACGGCGGCCGCGAATATCGGGGCGGCCGCGATGTATATGTCGATTTGTTCAAAGCCAAAATGTGCTGGATGTTGGGCATGTCCACTGGTTGGAATGGCTTCCGCTGCGGCAGGAATGTTGGGTAGCTCCGCTAAGGGGTCTGCGGGTGCGGGTGCTGATATGTCGGCCTACAATCCAAACGGTTATTATGGTGATGGCGGCGGTTCAACCGGCGGCGGTCAAGGCGCGGACGGAAGTGGCGACGGTACGGGCAATGGCCAAATAGGCACGAATGTCGATGGTAGTATCGGGTTGCCTGATGGAACGACACCTCAAACGATCGCGCGTGATGTAGGTCGAATCAGAGCGGAGCTTGATCGTAACGGTGTTTCGATTTCTCCGGACGGACAGACCATGAGAACTCCAGACGGACGCATGTTCAATCTTGGTGGAGATGGATCGAGCCAGAGCGGGTTGATGGCGATGGGGCTTTCGGCCGAGGAAGCCGCGGCTGCCTTGGATGCCGGAAAGAAGTTCGCCGCTAAGAACGCGAGCAAGTTTGCTCAAATGAAGCAGTTGCCCGACGCGGGTGGCGGCGGTGGCGGCTTGCGTGGCCCTGCGGCCGATGCGGCCGGCGATGGTTATGGAAACGGCGCGAACGCTTGGGATCAAGACCCTCGTCGTCGCGCTCGTCAACCGGCAAAAGTTTCGGGTCTAACTAAGAAACTCGGTGACGACACAATCGGTGTTTCTGGCGACAATATTTTTGAAATGATCACTCGTCGCTATCAGGCTCGCGACAAGGTGAACCAGTTTCTAAAAGACTAAGGGATAAGCGCGTCGGTCAGGCTCTCGGTCACCGAGGAATTAGGTAGAGCGACCGAATTTAAGATGGGTTTCAAAATCAAGGCATTCGCTCCTACAACGGCGAATGCCGATTTTTTTTTCTGCTGTTCGAGATGCTTGGTTAGATCGAGTTCCGGGATCGATCCTTCTCGCAAGTTAGAAATCAGCATCCGTGCCTCACCGGTTGCTGATTCCCAATATCTGGTTTCACTCGGAGCCCATGTCCGAACCGTTTTTCTCGCAAGCGTTGCCGCATCTGTCGGCTTGAGCGAGGGAGAGAGGAGCTCGAGAACGTGTCCACTGGCTTCGACAAAGTCCACGGGGTTACCGGTTTCATGCCAAACGAGATCTTCGCAAACAGCATTGACTGTCTCGCCGGCTTGAATGCCGCGCACAAGGGCATCGTAGAGAAGATTGCTTTCTCCTTCCGGAAGATAATCGAAAATCCGCCGATGCAACAAGAGAACGCCGACGTAGTGAAGCCCTTCGTGTGCTTTCGGATAAAGAGCCTGATCTTTGCCGAAGCCGTAAACATTCCGTTTCTCATCGACCCACACTCCGCCGAACTTCGTGCCGACAAGAGGGTGCCGCATGGTAAGAAGGGTCGCAAGCGCCCCGGTGGCCTCGTGATGTGTGCGCATTCGAGACAAGGCCAGTTGATCGACTGGCAATATCACTTCGTCGGCATTTGCGACAAGAAAACTCTCTGCATCCATGCCCTGGGCGCCAGCGAGCATTTCTAAAACAGAGCTTTTGGCAAACCAGAGCGCGCCGCCGCTTCCGAGAGGAGCTTCGCTTTCGTGAGAGAAGTGTAGTTTGATTCCCGCATTCTCGATCGAGCTTCGTAGCTTCAAAATAGACTCGGGTAGGTGGTGCAGATTGACGACGGCCTCATCGAGGCCGACCGAACGAAGCAACTCGATACTCCAATAAAGCAGGGGCGTGTTGAGAAAAGGAACAGCCGGCTTTGCGAGTAGGTTTGTGACCGGTCGCAATCGTGTTCCCAAGCCTGCCGCGAGAAGCACCGCTTTCACCGTTTACTCCGCATCGAATGTGCGATCGAACACACCGTGATCTTCGAGAATCTGTAGAAAAGGTCGGTATTTCGCGAAAGGCTCAAGGCTTCGGCGCACAGTCTTAAGTGTCGGCGTTAGGTACTTCAGATAACGTGTGTCTTTCCGAAGCATATAGAAACTTGCGAAACTGCCGCAGGCTTTGAAGCATCGCTGAATCGTTTGAATTTCAAAAATGTGATCGAACTGTTCTCTTGAAAGAGTCGGTAGATTTAGACCAAGCGATTTGCTCTTCTCTAGGCGAGATTCGAGATAATAGCTAAGCAGCGCTCCAACGGAATCGTCGTTCAGCGCCACATACGAGTCGCGCAAAAGACTTACGAGGTCGTATTGAATTGTTCCCATGCGCGCGTCTTGAAAGTCGATTACGCGAACGCGTCCATGCTTAATCATGACGTTCCGCGAGTGATAGTCGCGATGGGCAATGAACTTCGGTTCTTTGTGAAGGGTTTCACAAATGTCCACGAACGTCCGTTCGAGGTCTTTGCGCATGCTTTCGGAAAGACGTATTTCACAAAGTCCTTCGAGCAAGTGCTCGCGACCGTAGTTCATTTCCCACAGGAGCTTGGCCGTATCGAACTGCACGTCAAAGGCGACGCAGTTTTGCGTTCGATCCGCGGAGCAGTCATAATGAATTTTTATGAGTTCATCGAGAGTGGACTTGTAATACGGCAGGCAGTGCTCTTGATTCTGGCTTTCCCAGAACTTGCGCTCGAGCGTGAGGTCGCCCAGGTCTTCAAGGAGAACGAACCCCTTTTCTGGACTCATGCCGAGCACGCGAGGAACGCTGACCCCGTGCTTTTCGAAGTGCGCGCGCACGCTTAAAAACGGATAGGTGCCGTCATCGATGAATGGCTCCCACAGCATCAGGACCCACGACTCTTCGCCCGTGATAATGCGGTAGTAACGGCGCGCGGAGGCGTCGCCAGCCAAAGGGTGAATTTCAAACTGGCGGGTGGCCAGTGTGGCTTCAAGAAACGTCTGGATGTCGCTGTCGGATGCTATGATCACATCCAAAGCGTGCCATTAAATACCTGGTTGATCAATGAAAGGTCGGGTTCGAGTCGCTTCGCCAGTTCCCCAAAAGAGGGATAAGATTGGACGTTCGGTTTGAAATCGGGGCGCCTGTTAATGTCGCCTCGATCTCATCGGTCAATCGTTTAAGTCCTGGCTTGCTGGTCCTGGAGGCCGGTACTTCGAAGGCCGTCATAAGCTCCAATAGGACGGGAAGTACGCGCCCTTGCTGAACCAAAAACTCGGGATCTTCGTGAACCGCCGCAATCAGGCAGGGGTGATCGCCGGTTTCGTCGATGGCGCCGAATGCTTCGGCGATGCGGAGCTGATGCTCGATTGACACGGCTGAAAGGTCGGAAACGAAGATGCACATTCGCCCAAGCGACCGAAGGGCGTGAGCGGACTGAAAGGACTCCGGGTTTAAATCCTGAATATTAACCATGAACCAAGAGTCAGTTCGGCCGAACAAATCGACAGCGATGCGGTTAAAAGGAAACGTGATCGGTGCGTCCGAGGACATCGGTCGATCGTCTCGCCCAACAAGCAGTATAGGTTTTTTAATACGGAAGCGATCGTCGGGCACGTCGAGCATTTGAACATCGGATGATTCGTCTTCGATATCGGTGAGCTGGGTTGAAAGACGTGGAAAGAGGCGAACGACGTTGTCGTTTTCCTCCATAACTGTTTCTTCGAGAAGTCGTCGTTCCTGTTGCTCGATATCGAGGAGCCGCTCAAAGGCATCAAGGCGAGATTCAACCGCGATTTGCAGGAACTCGACGAGTTGCTCGAGGCGCTGATCGTCGCTGGCGGCGAGGCCCTGGATGACCGCGATGCCGACCAAAGAGACGTCGTGTGCCGGCGCGCCCTTGCGTCGAACGCGTAACGGAATGGCGAAGGA
>JAVFAU010000054.1:0-8872 GCA_034002335.1 Bdellovibrionales bacterium
GCCGAACGCAAGAAGGTCGTTCCCATTCTGATTCACGGCGATGCCGCGTTCGCGGGGCAGGGGATTGTGGCCGAAACGCTTCAGATGTCGCAGCTTCAGGCCTATGCGGTCGGCGGAACGCTTCATGTTGTCGTCGATAACCAAGTCGGTTTTACGACGTCGCCTGAGTTCTCGCGCTCGTCGCCGTATGCGAGCGATATTTCGAAGATGATTCAAACGCCTGTCATCTTGGTGAACGGCGACGATGTCGAAGCATGTTGCCGTGCCATGACGATCGCGACCAAATTCCGCCAGGAATTCAAGCGCGACATCGTGGTTCATATCGTGTGTTACCGTCGCTTCGGTCATAACGAAGGCGACGAACCGGCGTTCACACAGCCGTTGATGTACGAGAAAATCAAAAAACATCCGACGGCCTACGAACTCTACGCGCAGAAGCTCGTAAAAGAGGGCGTCATCACGGATGAAGAGCCTGAGAAGCTCTACAAAAAGCGCATCGAAAAACTTCAAGCGACGCTTGAAGGGGCGAAAGCGAAGCCGCCTGCGATGAAGCCGCTTGCCCTTGAGGGGTTGTGGAAAGGGCTTCGTCGTGCGACGAGCGAGGATTTCGCTAAAGAGGCGAACACGAAAGCGGCGAAAAAAGACCTTATGAAAGTCGGGGAGATTCTCACGACGGTACCGGAAGGATTCAACGTTCACGCCAAGATCGCAAAGCATCTTGAAGGTCGCCGCGCGATGATGGCTGACGGCGGGAATATCGACTGGGGTATGGCGGAGCTTCTTGCGTACGGGACTCTTCTTTTCGAGGGAACTCCTGTTCGCATCACGGGACAAGACGCGATTCGCGGCACGTTCACGCACCGTCATGCGGCTTGGTACGATGTGAAAACCGGAGAAAAATACACGCCTCTTCGCACGATTAACCCGGATGACGTGGAGTTCTGCATCTACGACTCCTTCTTGTCCGAGTACGCGGTGATGGGATTTGAGTACGGCAATTCGTCGTCTGACCCGACCTACCTCACAATCTGGGAAGCGCAGTTCGGTGACTTCGTGAACGGCGCGCAGATCATCATCGATCAATTCATTTCGTCGGCCGAGCAAAAGTGGCAGCGCATGTCGGGGCTTGTTTTGCTTCTTCCTCATGGTTACGAGGGCCAAGGGCCTGAGCATTCGAGCGCACGTCTTGAGCGTTTCTTGCAGCTTTGCGCGCAAGACAACATGCAAGTCGTGAATTTGACGACACCGGCGCAGCTTTTCCATGCGCTACGTCGTCAAGTGAAGCGCGATTTCCGTAAGCCGATGATCGTGATGTCGCCGAAGTCGCTTTTGCGTCATCCGAAGGTGATCTCGAAGATCGAGGACCTCACGGCGGGAGTGTTCCAAGAGGTTCTTGCGGACGAAACGACCGCGGGCAAAGCGGCGGCGAACGTCGAGCGCGTCGTGTTCTGTTCGGGCAAGGTTTACTATGACCTCTTGGCCGCGCGCGAAGCTATGGACGAAAAAGAGCGCGCGAAATTCGCGCTTGTTCGCTTGGAGCAGATTTATCCGTTTGCGACACATCGTCTGACTCCGATTTTGAAATCTTACAAGAATTTGAAAGACGTTGTTTGGTGCCAGGAAGAACCAAAGAATATGGGCGCGTGGTTCTTCGTAAAACCACGTTTCGATGAATTACTCGAGGAGATGGGTCTTGACGCCGTGCCAGTTCGTTACGCTGGTCGCGACGAGCGCGCAAGCCCGGCAACGGGTTCGGAGAAAGTGCACGCGACGGAGCAGAAGGCTTTGGTTGAAGCGGCGCTGACTTTTGGCGCGAAGAAACCGGCTGCGAAAAAGAAGTAAATTGAATTTTTAGAGTTTTAAAATCGAAAGTTAAAGATTGGGAGCAACACTGTGAAAGCTGAAATCAAAGTTCCTGCCGTAGGCGAGTCGATCTCAGAGGCGACGATTGGCGAATGGACAAAAAAATCAGGCGATTTCGTGAAGCGAGACGAAGTGATCCTTCTTCTTGAGACGGATAAAGCGAGTGTCGAAGTCGTGGCTCCAAACGATGGCGTTCTTACGATCTCCGCGAAAGCGGGCGAGGTGGTTTTGATCGGCGCGACGGTCGCGGTGATCGATACCGAAGGAGTCGCGACGGCGGGTTTGACTCAGCCTAAACAGAACGTCGAAGAAAAGCCGGCCGCTTCGAAAGCTGCGGCGCCGGCGTCGAGCGCGGCTCAGGAGAAGTCACCGAATGCGGGTCATTTGAGCCCCGCGGTTCGTCGCGTGGTCGATGAGCACGGTTTGAATGCGGCAAGCATCGAAGGAACAGGTAAGGGCGGGCGTTTGACGAAAGCGGATGCCGAACAAGCGGCTCGCAGCGGCGGGGTCGGTGGTTTGGGTGCTTCGGCAAGTGGCGCTTTACAGGCTGCTCCTGCGGCCGCTCCGGCATCGAGCGCGGCACCAGCGTTTCTGACGCGTGGACCGGCGACACAAGGCGGAGATCGCCGTGTTCCTATGACGACGATCCGCAAGCGCATCGCGGAGCGCCTCGTTCAAGCTCAGCATACGGCTGCGATTCTGACGACTTTCAACGAAGTCGATATGACGAACGTGATGGCGATTCGCGAGCGTTATAAGGATAAATTTAAAGAAAAGTACGGCACAGGCCTCGGTTTCATGGGTTTCTTCGTTAAAGCGTCGATCGAAGCTTTGAAAGAGATCCCGCAAGTGAACGCGTCGATCGATGGAAGCGATATCGTTTACCACGATTACTTCAACGTCGGCATGGCCGTTGGAACTCCAAAAGGTTTGATCGTGCCTGTCATCAAGAACGCGGATCAGCTTTCGATTGCGGAAATCGAACTCGCGATCAAGCACTACGCGACGAAAGGTCGCGACGGAAAAATCTCGGTTGACGATCTTTCAGGTGGAACGTTCACGATCTCAAACGGCGGTGTTTACGGGTCGTTGATGTCGACTCCGATTTTGAACCCGCCGCAGTCGGGGATCCTCGGTCTTCATAAGATCGAAGATCGTCCCATGGTCGTTCAAAATGGCGGCAAGAAAGAGATCCAGATTCGTCCGATGATGTATCTTGCGTTGAGCTATGATCATCGCATGATCGACGGTAAAGAAGCGGTGACGTTCTTGGTTCGCGTGAAAGAGAACATTGAAGATCCGTCACGAATCCTACTCGAGATCTAAAAATAATTTATTAAAGGCAGATGAGAGATATGTTTGATTTAGCGATAATTGGTGGCGGTCCTGCAGGTTACACGGGCGCGATTCGCGCGGCTCAGCTTGGCCTGAAAGTCGCGATCATCGAAAAGCGCGGCACACTTGGTGGAACGTGCTTGAATGTCGGCTGTATTCCGTCAAAAGCGCTCCTTGATTCGAGCGAGCATTTTGCGATGGCCTCGCATGGCGATCTCGCGACTCATGGGGTGAAACTTTCTAAAGTGGAGCTTGATCTGGCAGCGATGATGGATCGCAAAACGAAGATCGTTAAAAGCCTCACGGATGGCATTCAGTTTCTCATGAAGAAGAACAAGATCACGTATTTCGAGGGCGCCGCGCGTTTGACGGCTCCGACGGCGATCGAGGTAAAGGGTAAGGACGGCAAAACGGAAGTCGTTGAAGCGAAGAATATCATGCTTGCGACGGGTTCGACGGTCGCGGAACTGCCGTTTGCGAAGTTCGATGGCAAGAAGATCATTTCTTCGACTGAAGCGCTTGAACTGAGTTCGGTTCCCAAGCACATGATCGTCATCGGTGGCGGTGCAATCGGTCTTGAGATGGGTTCCGTTTGGTTACGTCTTGGCGCCGAAGTGACGGTTGTCGAATATGCGCCGATGATTTGCGGTGTTGCGGATCAAGGAACGGCGAAGACGCTTCATCGTGTTTTGCAGAAACAGGGCATGAAGTTTCATCTTTCAACGAAAGTTACGTCGGTTAAAGTTTCTGGCGCGACGGTCACGGTGCAAGCCGAGGACGAAGCGGGTAAGGCGCTTGAGGTGAAGGGCGATGTCGTTCTTGTGGCGGCAGGTCGCAAGCCTTATAGCGAAGGTTTGGGTCTTGATGAATTGGGAATCAAAAAAGATCAGCGTGGTGTCGTGCAGGTTGATGACCATTTCCGGACGAATATTCCGAATATCTATGCGGTCGGCGATTTGATTCGTGGGCCGATGCTGGCGCACAAGGCCGAGGAAGAAGGCGTTGCCGTTGCCGAGATTCTGGCTGGGAAGCCAGGACACGTGAACTATGAGACGATTCCGTCTGTTATCTACACGTGGCCGGAGCTTGCAAGTGTCGGAGCCTCGGAAGAGCAGCTTAAAAAAGACGGTGTTGCGTACCGTGTGGGTTCGTTTCCATTCATGGCCAACGCGCGTGCAAAGGCGATTGGGACGACGGATGGTCAGGTGAAAATCTTGGCCGATGAAAAAACCGATCGAGTGCTTGGCGTGCACATCGTCGGCCCTCGCGCTTCGGATGTTTTGGCGGAAGCTGTGGTTGCAATGGAGTTCGGAGCCTCGAGCGAGGATATCGCAAGGTCGTTCCACGGGCATCCGACGCTTTCGGAAGTCGTGCGCGAGGCGGCGCTTGCGGTCGATAAGCGTGCTCGACAAATGTAAATCGAAGATTGCGAGGCCATAAAAACCAGCCACGAGTGCGTGGCTGGTTTTTTGTTTTCTATCTGCGCGGTCGGCTCAAGGCGTTTCTAGCGTAGGCTCGTGTGGGTCGACGTGCCGTCGCCACGAACAAAGAACTGATCGGTTCCCTGCGCCTTTTTTAGTATTGAACTCATGTTCCAGTTCAGAGCGAGATCGACTCCTGGGATCGGCGACTGTTTTGTGCCCGTGTTAAGCGGTGCTCCGACTTTAACTTCGCTATTGAGAGTGAACCCCCAAGAGACATCGACACCCGTCGAGAGGATGGTCGCATTGGCGAGAAACTGCCCTTGTCCTTGGTAACTGCCGCCGTGATGGAACGCGACCGTGTACGTGTGTGAGATCACAGTGATGCCGTAGAGGTTCTTTGCCGCGATGGTGTAGCTCTTCGCCTGCGGTCCCTTCCATGTTTCCATATGCGTCCAATGCGGAAGCGCTTCGGGAAGCACGGAGACTGCATGTGTCTGCACGTTCATGATGGGTTGGTTGTTTTTTACGACTTCCCAGAGCTTTTCGCCAAGGGTGATCCACTTTCTCACGTCGCCGAGATCGGCCGTGAGATCGAGAAGGATTTCGCCGATCGAGGAGCTGTCTTTTCCCTTGGGCAGTTTCGCCGAAGGAGAGTTGTGAGCGGAGTTATTGATGATGATGGCGCTTGTGACGGCGAGTTCTTCAGGAGTGAAGGCGCGATTGTTTTCGACGAGGGTGATTTCGCTAAACTCGAAGAATTGGCTCACTTCAGTGAGATCGCGGAAGCCGAGCTCGCGAAGGCGTTCGCTCATGCCGACTTCGAGTTCTGTCGCGGATGCTTTGGAAGCAAACGTGACTCCTAGGACTGTGGTTGATGCGATGATCGCGGATGCTGTGAGAACCGCGCCGAGAACGCTTTGCAGTGAACGTCGTTTCATATCTTTTCCCCCTCCGATAAGGTCGAGCTTCAACTTGAAGTCGGTTCAAGCTTTTGAAGCAATGAAAGGGTTCTGATCTGAATTTATTACGAATGCAACGCCGCTTCTGCGTTTGAGGGACGCAGTGTCACTGGTCAAAATACACGATTAAGGGTCGCGGCGCTTTGAGGCTGGTGTACGTTCTTCCTCAAGAAGCTCGTTTTCTTTTTCGATTGCGATTGAACGCTGGCGATCGCCCTCTGCGCGCAGAGCGAGCAGGGCTGGCTCATAGCTTCTTCGGTCAAGTCGGTACTGTTTACCCTTGTAGGTGATTTCGCCTGTTGAGCAGAAGATGAGGGCCTCGTCTGGCTTTCCGTTGGGAATGACTTTGATGCGAGCCGCGTCGAGGTCGGCATGGCTTCGAATCGCCTTGGTGCGTTTTAAAAGTGTGCGAACTTCATCGAGATTTTTATGATCCGAGCAAAACACGAAATCCGCGTGGTCTTCCAGTGGAACAGGGGCGGTAAAAAACTGCGCCGAAGGATCGATGTAATAGACTTTGTAGCGCGGGCATGAGGCGGCGTTCGTCTCTTGGGCGTCCACATGCTCGAGGAAGGCTGTAAAGAGCAGAGCGAGTGAAGAAAGAAAGATCGCGAAAGGCTTGAGCAACCGTTTCATAGAAAATCCCCCTCAGTTAAGATTGTCCCTTGTTTGAGAGCTTCTCACAAGAGGGGGAGTCGTCTGCCGTTCACGGGCTAAGACTTACGTCGCGCGATTACTTCGCGGCTGGGTTTTGCGCCCAGCTATTGCACCAGCCCTTGGCCATGACGTGCTTTTTAGGGAAGAGCGAGCATGGGCCTTGAGGGTCTTTTGTGACTTTTCCGCTGTTGAAGAGGATGCAGTTGTCGCAAAACTGCTTTTTTCCTTCTGGGGTCGCACGCTTTGTCCATTTCTTCGTGTCGACCTTAGAGGCCTCTGCGTAGTAGCCAAGGGCCTTTGCCATGGGTTCGCTTTCGCCGACCAAAGGAAGCTTCTCAGCTTGTGCTTGAGCTGTGGCTCCGCGGAAAGAGAGTGTGCCGAGGGCCGAAGCGGCCATGAGGCTTAGACCAGATGTTTTAAGGAAATCTCGACGTGAATTGGACATGTTGAACTCCTATTTCGAAAGTGATTTCTAAAGTTCGCTTATGGAGGCGAACCAAAGCCTGTTATCAATATTCTTTCAATTGGCGACCAGTTAATTATCGCCTGGCTTTCAATTGAAAGTCACGTAGTTTGGTATGCATCCGAAAGTGGCATCGCAGGGTAGGCACGCGATGGCCTGGAGTGAATGCTCGGGCAGTCCTGGACTTTGGGGTTAAATGCGATTCGATTTCACGGATTCCTGATGTCGTGAGAAGCTGACGACGTGTTGAACTCATATTTTTTTCTGTCGCTAACGACGCTACTCACGATCGTGAACCCACTTGGGGCGCTCGCCCCATTTCTTGCGATGACCCACAATGAAACTCCGGATCGAAGAAAGCGCACCGCGCGAAGAGCCGCGATTGTTTCGAGCTGTATTCTCGCGGGTTGCGCCGCTCTCGGTGGATTCATTTTTCGCTTCTACGGAATCACGCTCCCCGCGCTGAAGGTCGCTGGAGGAATTCTTTTGTTTTTCGTCGCGTTCGACATGATCAACGCGCGCGTGTCGCGAACGAAGTCGACCGAGGCCGAGCAAAAAGAAGGCGCGGCGAAAGATGAAGTCGCGGTTTTTCCGATCGCGATTCCTCTTTTGTCGGGACCGGGTGCGATCGTTTCGGTTTTCATGCTTGCGGATAAAGCGAAGGGTTGGGTGGATCCCGTCGGATTGTACGGAGCGATCTGTATCGTCGGCGTCGCAAGTTATCTAACCCTTAAAGAGGCGCCGCGTATCACGGATCGCATCGGTGCGATTGGGATGAATATCGTATCGCGTTTGATGGGTCTTGTGCTCGCGACAATGTCTGTGCAGTTCGTACTCGACGGACTCTCGGTTGCGCTTCCCGGCCTCGTTTCGCCCTAAAAATCACCCTACGACTTAGTGGCCTTTCGAACTTACCCTGTGAGATCCTCGATGCGCGGATCGAGAATCTCGCCGAAGTTCTCGAGGCTCTCGAGCAGGGTTTCGTCGAGATCGACGAGATAGATCTTCCATGACTCCGGCAAGCGATCAGCGTTGAGGTTGAAACTTTGCGGCGGCAACCATTGCGGGACTTTGGGTTCTGAAAGCAGCGGCATGCCGGCCCCTAGCGGCGTACGATTGGCTTTTCGGTGATTGCAGCGGCGACACGCCGTCACCATGTTCGTCCAATCTTTGCGGCCTTGTTTGCTGGCGGGGACGACGTGATCGAGCGTGAGGTCTTTGGTAGAAAAGCTTTCGCCGCAGTACTGGCAGCGGTAGTCGTCGCGACGGTAAATGTTTTCTCGACAAAAGCGAACGCGCGTCAAGCGCCTCGGGTTTATAAAACGCTTGAGGCGTAGAACGGATGGGACAGGAAACTCGTCTTGCGCAGATCTTGCGATGACGGGTTGGGAACCCTGATGATGATACTCGAGTACTTCGACTTTACCTTGAAACCACAAGAGCATCGCCCGTTGCCAACTAATGAGTTTGACCGGTTGATAGCTCGAGTTAAGAACCAAGGCTCTGACGTGGCTTAAGCTTGATCCAAATCTCGGATTGAAGACCACACCTCCAGCATAACGTTGACGTGCTCTACAAGCAGACGCCATCGGCACTGGAGTGCCTGACGGCGCTAAGTCCTGCTGCATTTATCATCTCAAACTGATTCGGATTCGCAAGAGGCGAAAAAAGAAAATCGCGATCGAACGTCTTTTCCAAAGACAGCTGCGTTTTGTGAAGAGCTGAGTTTGATCGAGTCTCAAAAAGGTCCAGGTGACGTGAACGAGGGTAGAAGTTTTCGTTTTGTGAGCCATTAGAGGAACTCTTGGTACTGCTGGACGACGGCAAGAAAACGGGCGTAGACTCTGGGGAACTTGTTTTCGATAGAACATTTGGGTGTGTATATGGCCCGCGCAGTGCCGACGGATGGTTTCGAATCTAGGTCAGAATCTCACATGAGAAAAAGCAAACAACCATTGGCCGCGTTGGCTCTGGCCGCGCTCGGAATTGTCTATGGTGACATCGGAACATCGCCTCTCTACGCTTTGCGCGAAGTCTTTCATGGCGCTTACGCCGTGCCCGTGACGCCAGATCGGGTTGTGGGTGTTCTTTCAGTCATTATCTGGGTTCTTATTCTCACGATCAGCGTCAAGTACATGGCTTTTATTTTACGCGCGGACAATCGCGGCGAA
>JAVFAU010000055.1:0-8827 GCA_034002335.1 Bdellovibrionales bacterium
TGGTGTCCCTACGTATTGTGCATGGCTTGAATCGACAAGCCGTTTTCGGGCTTTAAGAATAGAAAGCTCTATTCTTTGGAAAATCTCTATGAATTCACTGAGGTATTTGAAGTCAGCTTGAAAGCCTGAGAAACAAAATAGAGCAATCGCTCAAAGAGGGGTGGGTTGGGTCCCACCCGTAGCGTCGTACTAGAATCTTTCCGCGCCCCTGCGCGGAAAGCAGCGCAGGGTGGGTTGGGCCCCACCCGTAGCGTCGTACTAGACTCCCCCGCGCTCAAGGCGCGCGATACGGTCTTCGAGAGTCGGGTGAGTGCGCAGGAGGTCCGCAAGGCCGCCTGGGCGTTTGCCCGAAGAGATTTTCATCGAAGCGAACGCGGGTTTCGCCTCGGTCTGTTCTGTAACCTGGTAGTTGCGTTCGCTCATGCTTTGAAGCGACTTCAAGGCCGAGATCATGGCATCGCGTCCTGCGTACTGAGCTCCGCCTTTGTCGGCACGGAATTCACGTTGACGAGAGAACCACATAACGACAATCGAACCGAGGAACATAAAGACGATCTCGAGAACGATCACAGTGACCATATGTGCAATCGGGCCGAGGCCTGGGCCGCGGTCGTCATCGCTGCGAAGAGCGTTTGAGATCGCGAACGCCACGAGGCGAGCAAGTGCCATAACGAATGCGTTCACCACGCCTTGGATGAGCGTCATCGTGACCATGTCGCCGTTTGCGATGTGTGCGACTTCGTGTGCGACAACACCTTCGACGGAGCGCTTGTCCATGGTTTGAAGAAGGCCCGATGAAACTGCGACGAGCGAGTTTGATTTTGACGGTCCCGTCGCGAAAGCGTTCACTTCGGGTGATTCGTAAATCCCGACTTCTGGCATCTTGTTGAGACCAGCCGAGCGAGCGTAGCGATAAACCATGTCGACGAGTTCGCGTTCGCGCGTATCATGAGTTTGTGGGTTGATGATCTTTACGCCCATCGACCACTTGGCCATGACTTTTGAGAGCAACAAGCTGATGAAGGCTCCGCCCATACCCCAGACTCCACAGAATACGAGAAGGGTTGGGATATTGTAGCCCTTGTCGGTCATCATTGGCCCGAGGCCGAAAACATTGATGATGATCGAGAGAGTCGCCATCACGAGGATGTTGACCATTAAGAACAATGCGATTCGTTTTACCATTTGCATAGTGTGACCTCCCGTCACGTAACTTCATCGTAGTTTAAGGGCTTTCTTATCATTCTGCAAAATAGAAATACAGTAGATGTTTATTCGTTTAAAGCGAACTATTCGGCCAACCACCGTTGTTCTATTCGGCCAACCGAAATGCCTTCGAAAGTGTGGCGGCGATGGTGTTTTCGACTTTGCGGGCGGAGGAGATCAGCCAGAATTCCTCGCTTACGTTTTCAAGTCTTCCTAAACGGACGAGAGATTTTTCGCGTACAAGTTCCGCAGCGGATGATTCCGCAATTGGGATGAGGCCGACGCCCGAGGCTCCGAGCAGTTTTTGAAGACTCGAATCCTGTGTCTCTGCGACGGGCACGATGCTGATGCGGGCCGTACGAAAGTAATGTTCCAAATCGTGACGCAGTTTCGAGTGATAGGTCGGCAAAACGAAACTCTGTCCCGAGAGACTTTCTGGGAATTTCTTTGCGAGCCCGCGAAAGCGTGGAGCGCCATAAACAGAAATCGGAATGCGACCGATGGAGCGCACAGTGAGCCGACCTGTTTCGTCAATCGAAGGCGGAAAGTTCGAGAGCAGAAGGTCGAGCCGGTGAGCGCGAAGTTCGCGCAATAACTCGTCGCCCTTGCCTTCAAAGATTGAAACCGTACAGGGGCCGACTTTGTAGGCGGCCTCGGTCAGTCTAAGCGTCATGTGTTTGGGAACGCTGTCGAGTGCCCCGATTTGAAGGTGGATTTTTTCGCCTCGCGGAGCGCGGTCGTGCAGAGCTTCGACCATTTCGGAACCCATGCGAAAAATTTCGGAGGCGTACTGAAATGCGACTTTTCCAGCTTCCGTGAGGATGAGACGGCGATTGCGGCGTTCAAACAGCGCGCGTCCAAGCGAGTCTTCGAGATGTTTGAGTTGGGTCGAGAGTGTCGGCTGTCCGAGCCGAAGTTTCGTGGACGCGCGTGCGATGCTGCCCTCAGACGCGATCGTCCAGAAATAAAAAAGGTGATGATAGTTCAGCCACTGTGAAGCGGCGATGGGAGAAGGAACACCTGTGTCGTTGCCATGCTGGTTGTTGAGCATGAGCTAGTGCTACCAAAAACGTCGTGAGATCGGCGACTAGAAAATCCATCCGAGTGAGATTGTCGCTCCGAGTCCTTGAACGGCATCGGCCGAGTCGCCTCCAAGAAGCGCGATAAACTCGGTTTGAGCGTCGATGACGAGTCCTTTGCCCAGTTCGACGCGTAACGCGGTGCCTGGAATAACTGTGAATGCCTGAGACTTCGCATGCGTGCGAATCACGATGGTGCGCCCTGATTCTTGGTCAGACTCGATGCTGTTCTGAGAGACACCTGAAACGGAACGATAGCTTCTGACCGAGTAGTCGGCCCAGCCAAGACCGAGTGAGATGCCGGGTTTAACCCGCGATCGCGAAAACCAGTAGGCGAGTTCCGTGCGAGTTGAAAACATGCGGATGTTATCGACGGTCACGCTTTGATCCATGGCGTGATAGATATCGGCTGCGGCACGAGCCTCGAAGGAACCCCACGCTGTTTCAAAGCTGCGGGCGACCCCGACGCCGATCGAAGTCGCGCCGTTTTTCATACGATCATCAAACTTTTTGTAACGAGCCGCCAAGTAACCGCCGCGTAGAAATGCCAGCGTGCCGCCCTCTTCGCGTTCCACGGCGGTCGATGGCTTTGCTGGCGAAGAAGAAGGTGGCGCTGGTGACGTGGATAGCGAAGCCGGCGATTCCGCAAGATCCGCAAGAGAAGCCTCTATCGGTTTTGGTGAAGATGATTCGACAAGAGGCGATTCCGAGAGCGCTTTTTGCGAGACCACGACTTGCGGTGTCTCGGATTGAGTGGCTTTCGTCGGAAGGTCCGCCACGAGTTCATGCGTCTTGTCCGGTTCAGGTGAAGAAGTCGAAGCGAGGACCTCGATTGGTGCCGCTGGGGTCGGCGATGGCGAAGGTGAAGGTGCTGTGACTGCGATGGGTGTTGGCGTCGCCGCCGGCCGAGGTGGTTGTGGCCGCGGCTGTGCGACTCTTCTGGGTGTCGGTTGTGGTCGTACCAAAGGCGTATTGATGGCCTCGGCGCTTTCGGCGATGTCCCCAGGGGGTGCTGGGAAAATCGTGCGTGAACGCACTTCGGTTGGGCCTTGCGCTTTTGCGAGGTCTTGATCTGAAGAACGAAGCGCGTCTCGTATCAGGCTCTGGCGTGGGCTTAAGACAACGGCGTCGCTGTCTTTTGAGAAGTCGACGAAAATACGCTGCGGCTCGGATTTCTTTTTCGCGGGAAGTTTCGTCGGGAGCTGGTTATTCGCGCTTTTTAACTGCGCGTTGCCACGAGCGCGTGTTTGGTTTGTGCGGGTACGGTTGGAGGAGCGAGTCGCTTTGTTGGGGGCGGGGCTCGCTGTTGGCCTTGGTGTGGCTTGAGGCGCGGACTTAGCGGCCGCAGCTGGGGCGGATGCCAAGGCCGGCGTTCCCGTTAGCAAACCGGTGAGGGCAAGGATATTCGCCAAAAAGAAAGTCGCGAGATGCTTCATCACTCAAGCCCCTCGAAAACTTCTGAACCGATGCTAAGGCGGCGCACGAAAACACTGTTCTGAGTCGTCGTGTCGTCTGAGCCCAGCGCCCATTGAATCGCAGCCGTGGGAATTCCTTTGGGAAGATCTGCGGCATTCGTGATGCCTGTTCGCAAGCAGGCCGCTGTGTAGCGGGCTTTCAATGCATCAAGAGAAGCGGCGGCGCCCGCAGCGGGTACAAGTATGTTTGCCGAATCCGGATCCACTATGGCGTGATCGGCTCTCCAGATCGCAGCGCTTTGGTCTGCTGTGAAACGTGTATATCCGTCTGATTCCGGCGAGTTTGAGAGAAGTTCCGAATCCGCGGTGAGAACATGCAAAGAGGAGCCGTTGCACAGAAGATCCACTTGCAGGTGAATCGAAATTTTCTCGGTTCCAGCAAAGGAGCGAGCATCGAACGTGAGAATGTCGGCCGTTGCCAGTGGGCTCCGATAGAGATCTTCGGGGCTAAAGCCTAAGATCGCGCGATTGCCTGTTCCTGAGCCGTTAAACGAGTCAGCCGAATTCGCATCCGATTCCGTTTTAAAGTGAAAGGCCTTTGACGTGGCACTTACGCCATCGGGCTGCACCTGAATAGAGGCTCGGTTGACTGAATGGTTATAGAAGTCGTCAGGAAGCGGAAAGCGCGTATCCGTTTGGCCGGGAGAAACGATGGCCGTATCTGCAGGCGGGGCCGGATCAGGATAAATTGAAGTTTCGCGCGAACACCCAAGACCCACGGTCATCAAGAACGCGAGCCCTGCTAAAACAGGCCGGCTCGTAGCTCGGTACAAGATTTCGATGCGGTCTTGAGCGGTCTTCTTGTTCGTCATGACCTTGGGTGGTGCAAGGAATGGGCAATATGAAATCGAATCTAGGGGATATGAGCTGTTTAACGCATCTTGACTCGTGTTCATGAGCTTTTCAGGGGAGCCAAAAAACGGCATGATGATGACCCAATGGCGGATCATGATAAAACGGTCGATGGAAGCGTCGACTGGAAATCCAAACTTACACCCGAACAATTCAGAGTGACGCGCGAAGCGGGCACCGAGCGTGCGTTTACGGGGCAGTACTGGGATCATTTCGAAGATGGCGTCTACGATTGCGTGTGTTGTGGAGCTGAGCTGTTTTCGTCCGCCACGAAGTTTGAATCGTTTTGTGGTTGGCCAAGTTTCACGGCGCCTACCGACGGGATCTCAGGCGCGTCTGATCCGAACAGTCGCATCGAAGAGCGTCTCGATACTTCTCACGGAATGACTCGCGTCGAAGTCTTGTGTCGTGCTTGCAAGGCTCATCTCGGGCATGTTTTTGAGGACGGTCCGCGTCCGACGGGACTTCGCTATTGCATCAATTCTGCGAGTCTCGTTTTTAGAGCGAGGGTGTGATGGAACGCTGGGGCGGTTCGGTCATCAAGTTCATGTTGTTTCATCGCTGGCCCTATCTTGTGGTCATGGTCATCTTTTCGCTTTTTGCGGCGGTGCTTGGGTTGGCCGCACCGTTCTTTCAGAAAGTTTTTGTTGATCATTTGACAGGGGTCCAGCCGGAGGTTCTCTACGGGCAATCGCCATTTGCCCGTGTTGAAACAGAGCTTTTCGGGTTTCACGCGCTTTGGATTCTTGTCGCCGCGTTTGCATCGATGCTTGTGGCGCAGTGGCTTACGACGTTCACGAACTGGTTGGGCGTGAGAGAAGCCGTTCGTCGCCAAGAAATTCTTTCGGATACGATTTATCGAAAGACGCTTTCGTTGAGGCTCGATCAAACAGCCGGACAAACGGTCGGTGAAGTCGTTTCGATTTACGCGACCGATGTTCCCGGTTCGACGGCGATCGTCGATCAGACGATTCCTCTTGGTGCGGGTGTGATCTTCCCGTTTGTTTGTGCCCCTCTCGCCGTGAAGGTCATTTGCGATATCCCGGTCGGCGCGACGGTCATGGTGATGGTCTTCGTGCTTTCGATCAGTATCGCGCTTTCGATTCGTCAGTCGCGTTTTTTTCAAAACTTTAAAAGGCTCGCGGCTGATCGAACGGGACTCGTGAATGAATGGATTCAAAACATTCGTCTTTTGCGGATCCTCGGCTGGGTCGATCGCTACGAGACGAAGATCTTCACGAAAAGAGAAGAAGAAACAGTGAATCGCGTGAAGATGGTGACGAACGGCCAAATGATGGGCTCGTTCGGATCGTCCGTGAATTTCTTTTTGAACCTCGTCGCGGTCATTGCGCTCACGCGAATGAAGGGCGCCGATGCGACGCCCGGTGATTACTTTGCGCTGTTGTGGATATTCGGCGTGTTTTTGTCGCGTCCGTTTCGACAGGTACCGTG
This sequence comes from Bdellovibrionales bacterium, assembly GCA_034002335.1. Taxonomy (GTDB): domain Bacteria; phylum Bdellovibrionota; class Bdellovibrionia; order Bdellovibrionales; family JAMPXM01. The sequence continues at coordinate 6,065 of JAVFAU010000055.1, forward strand.
GATATTCACGTTCACATTTGACGGTTGGACGTCGCTCAAGCGCATTGATCGTCTTTTGATGCGTTACCCGGATTCGATGCAAGGCATGCAGGCGGCGGCTTCGCAAAGAGCGTTGGCGAAACCACCCAAAGGCCCTTCAAGTCTCGAGGTAAAAGACCTGAATCTTGTTATCGATGGCCGTCGAATTCTTTCTGATGTGACTTTTTCGCTTGAGGCCGGAGAAATCGCGGCGGTGGTTGGAGAAGTCGGCAGTGGAAAGTCACTTTTGCTCGTGAGTCTTTTGGGCGAAACGGGGTCGACGGCAAAGACGCTTCGTGTGGGAGAAGCGGCGCTCGAAAACAAGTCTCGCGAGGAGCGCCGGGTCTTCTTTGGTTTCGTGCCGCAAGACGGCTTTGTCATGAGCGCGAGTCTGCGCGAGAACATCGCGTTTCGGTATCAAGTCGGTTCTGAGTCCGATGCCGGTATTTTGAAAGCTCTGCGTGCGGCGCAGTTTGATCCGGACCACGAAGGAGTCGTCGATGGTCTCGCGGCGGAAATCGGCGAACGTGGCGTGAACCTCTCCGGCGGGCAGAGGCAGCGTATCGGGCTTGCGCGTGCCGCGTATTTGAAGCGACCTGTGATTCTGCTTGATGACGCTCTCAGCGCCGTGGATGTCGAAACCGAGCGACTTCTGTTCGACTCGTTGCTCTTCGGTGAGTGGCGCGAAACGACGCGAATCATGGTCACGCACCGCCTGTCGGTTTTGAATCGTGTCGACCGCGTTTTGTTTATGAAAGATGGACGCTTGGTGGATCAGGGGACAATGGCTCAGCTTGTCGCGCGCAACGAAGAGTTTCGTGGGTTCATTCATAGCATGGGCACAGAGGCGTCGTCGGCGCCCGGTCGAGACTCGAAAGAGGTGGAGCCGGTATGACGCCAGAGAGTATGAAGCCAGAGAGAAAGACACGGCAGTTCTTGGGTGAAGAAACCAAGTTCAAAGGGCGCTACGCGGAGACCGTGCTCGAAACGATCCTTTCGGCATATCGCCCGTTTCGTTTTCGTATTCTGACACTGATTGCGATCGGGTTTGTCGGTCGTTTGCTTCTTTTGGCCAATGCGAACCTTGTGAGCTGGTGGGCGGATCCGGCTGGACGGCCCAATTGGCTTCAAGCGCATACGACCGAGCAATTCATTCAGCTTCTCGTTATCGTCACATCCGTCGGTTTTGTGCTGACGTCCGCGTATCGAGTTGGGTTTTCCCGTCTTTCCGCGCAGGCGATATCGCGTCTTTACGACGAAGTGACTTATCGGACATCGCGACTTGCGATGAGCTTTTTCGATTCACAGCCGGTCGGGCGAATCGTGACGCGTTTTTCAAGCGACTACGGAAACGTCTTTCGTCTTTTTGGAGGACCGCTTGCCGAGTTCTTCGCGATCATTTTCGATCTCACGGCGACGATTCTCCTGATCGGTCTTGCGAGCCCGGTGTTCTTGGTGCTCTTTGTTGTGGTCGCGCTCATGCAGGCTTTGGTATATCGCCTGAATCAAACAGCCTTGCGACGAGAGCGACGAGCGTTGGCCGCGAGTCGTTCGCCTTCAATCGCTCACTTCGCGGAGAGCGCCCAGGGTGTTACGTCGATTCGCGTGTTCGACCGCGTCTCGACGTTTTTCGATCGCTTTGAGCGTTTGAACAAAGAGTACCTTGGGCGTCGTTTACGAACGACGGCGTACTTATTCGGCTTCTCTCTCCAGATGGGGTTCCTCACGGCGCTGCTCTTGCTTTCGACGGGAGTTGCCGGTTGGTACATGGTCAAAACAGGACAAGCGTCGCTTGCTTCGGTCGGAGTCGCCTTTGCGTTCATCATGCTTTCGGCGAACAGCATTCAGATGTTCTTCGAATGGATGGCGCAGTTTGAAGAAGCACTCGCGGGCGTGGAAAGACTCGATGATTATCTTCGTCGTCCGCTCGAACCGGGTCTCAGGCTTCCGTCGGCTGCAAAATTTGAAATCGGTCAACCTCGTTACTCGGTCGAGGACGAAGCGCGTTTGGGTGCCGAGCTGGTCACGCAAGCACGTGCGGCTTCCGTGGAAGTAAAGGAATTGCGTTTTCGCTACGCGCACGATTTACCTTGGGTCCTTGATGGCGTGAGTTTCTCCGTTCGTGCAGGAGAAAAGGTCGGCATCGTGGGTCGCACGGGGAGTGGAAAGTCGAGTCTTATACAGGCGCTTTTCAGGCTCTATAAAGTCGAAGGCGGAGAAATTCGCATCGAAGGCCATTCCGCTTTCGTTGGTGGCGGTGAGGTCAGTGACGAAATTGACCTCAACGTGTATCGCAGGTCGATGGCGTACATCGCGCAAGAGCCGACTTTGTTTCGAGGAACGTTGCGAGAGAACCTTGATTTGCTGGGGCGGCACTCGGATCAAAAACTGATTGAGGCTCTTGAGCGTGTTGAACTCGGTTCTTGGTTTCGCGAGCGAGCGGCCGGACTCGATACGGCAATCGAGGAAAAGGGAAAGAACCTTTCTTCCGGCGAGAGGCAGCTTCTCTGTATGGCTCGCTGCTTGTTACAAGACGCGCCGATTATCGTGATGGATGAAGCGACGAGTGCAATCGATCCACAGACCGAAGAAGTACTCGTGCGGGCGACGGAAGACTTCTTTGCGGATCGCACACAGATCATCATCGCGCACAGACTCTCGACGCTGATTCATTGCGACCGTGTGCTGTGGTTGAAGAATGGAAAAGTCGAAATGTACGACCGTCCTGAGGTTGTACTGCCGAAG
>JAVFAU010000056.1:0-8669 GCA_034002335.1 Bdellovibrionales bacterium
CCTCGATACCCGCAAAACACTCCCTGGCTACCGTGAACTCGAAAAGCGCGCGGTCGTTCATGGCGGCGGCATGAATCACCGTTTCAACTTAAGCGACGCCATTCTCGTTAAAGACAACCACATTATGGTGGCGGGCGGGCTTCGTCGCGCCGTCGAACGCATTCGCTCGAACACACAAGAAAAAATCGAAGTCGAGTGCGCGACCCTTGAAGACGTCAAAGAAGCCGTGGCTCTTCAGGTCGACCGCGTTCTTCTTGATAACATGGACAACGACGCTCTTAAAAAATCCGTCGAGATTATAGAGAAAGCTTCGAACAAACCCGGTTTGCGAAAAATTCTGACCGAAGCAAGCGGCAACATGAGCCTTGAGCGCGTGAAGAGCGTGGCCGAGATCGGTGTCGACTTCATTTCAGTCGGCGCTCTCACGCACTCCGCTCCGACCGCTGACGTCAGCCTTCTCTTCGACTGGCAACAAAGCGAGATGATGGGAATATGAATATCCAAGCATGGACGACAAAGTGGGCGACCGATCTTAAACTCCGCGTTTTGGCTTCGCCGCAAACGGCTTCGACCAACACCGATGCGAAAAACAGCCTCGGCGGTTTGTCGTCGCGCGCGCTAGTGATTACAGATCACCAAACAGCGGGACGCGGGCGCGGGGCGCACTCTTGGACCACGAAACCGGGGGACGCCCTGCTTTCATCGTGGGTCTTTCAAAGCAAGAAGGCGCCACAACCCATTTTCTCGGCACTCATCGGACTTGCGCTCTACGAGGCGGCCCGCGACACATGGCCGAACATTCCGTGGGCTCTGCGGGCTCCGAACGATCTTCATATCGTCGAGACCGACGCCAATTCGGCTTCGCCTCAAGGTGAAAACCAGAGCCGAAAAATCGCGGGGCTCTTGATCGAGCTCGTCTCGCATGATGCCTCTCATATTTCGATCATCATCGGACTTGGCCTCAACGTGCTCGGCGCTCCGGAAGAGACGACGCCTTACCCTGCGACTTTTCTAAAAAAGGAACTCGAGAACCGCGCAACACCGGAGCAAGCCGCTCTCACCGAAGCCGATTGGAATCTTTTCTTGAACAACTGGCTAAAGCGTTGCGAAGCGAAAATCGTACTCGGAACCTCATCCCTGCTTGAAAAAACAGATATCGCGGCGCTCGAAAAAGCCCTTAAAAAGCATCCGGAGTTTCAAGCTCTTTCCGCAGTCGAGCCAGATGGCTCCCTCGTGTTTAGCGACGGCCGCAGAACGCATTGGACCGAACTTTAGGACTTGCCGGGTTCGCCTAGGCGGTGCATGTATGAGGCATGGCACTGCTTTATACACCGGAACCAGAACTAGGTTCTTCTTGTCACGACTTCCGTCTTCCGTCGACAGCCGGCGAAACGCTTTCGCGCGATGAAGCACTTCAAAAGATCGCGCGTTCAACCGGCCAACCGCCTCAGGCCCTGCTCGTAATGTTCATCTGCAATCACTGCCCTTACGTGAAGGCTGTCGAGGACCGCCTCACTGAGCTCGCTCAGGCCTACATGAATCGCGGAGTCGCGTTCGTCGCGATTTCTTCGAACGATGCAGAACGGTATCCGGAAGACTCGTTTGAAAAGATGAAACTCAAAAACTATCCGTTCCCGTATCTTTTCGACGAATCCCAAACCGTCGCTCAAACATTCGGAGCGGTCTGCACGCCGGACTTCTTTCTCTATGATCGCGATTTAAAACTCGCCTATCGCGGCCGACTCGATGACTCATGGAAAGACCCAAGCCTTGTGACCTCTCGCGATCTCGCCGGCGCCATCGAAGCGCTGCTTCAAGGCATGCATCCCAACCGCGATCAAAAACCTTCAATGGGATGCAGTCTTAAGTGGAAACCCGGCATGGAGCCGCCGCCCGCACGACCGATTTAAACTTGCATGAAAGGAAGCCTCTTTTGAAATCTCCTTCTTGGTCCTTACTCATCGGTCTCGCTCTGACTCTCATCGCAGTCGCTCTTGGCACAACCCTTTATCGCGTTGGCGCGCTAAAGGGCGTCGCAATTGAACGTGGCACCGATGGCCCTCACCGCCTGGTCGCGCGCGAACACTTGGGGCCGTATCACGGAATTTCCGATGTGATCAGTGCTGTCGAAGCATGGGCAAAAGAGCATGGCGAGCCGTGTGCGCAAGCGTTTGGCGAGTACTTTGATGATCCGAACACAACCGACTCCGATCGTCTGCGCAGCCGTGGTGGTTGCATTCTCTCGAACGATGCGATCGCGCGCCTTGCCGAAAGCGGCGGCCTTCCGGAAGGCACGACCGTTTCGGAACTTCCCTCTCGCGAGGCTCTTATCGCGGTTTTCGAGGGCGCGCCCTCCATTGGACCTCTTAAGGTTTATCCGAAAGTCTTCGACGAAATGAAGCGCCTCGAACTCCGTCTCAATGGACCGATTTTTGAGATCTATGAAGCCCATGTAGAAGATGCGCGCGCAGGCGAAGCGAGTCCCACGGCAGGCCTCACTCGTTATGTTTTTCCCGTGGAATCCGCTCGTTAGAGTGAGTGTCGCACTTTGAGATAGGACCTCCCCGCGGCCTGTCTCAACTTGTGACTTACGAATCCTTAAATAGCACACAACACCCTCCTCCATTTATCCGATCTTAACCTAACGGTTTAGCAGTGGAGGACCCAATGGTACGTCTTGTCGTCCGACCGAGCTTGCTCCGATCATCACAGGTGAATGCTCTCTCACACATGCTGTTTTTCTTTCTATGCGCCGGTTACACGCCCGCCACAGAAGCAATGCCGTTGTCTTTTGAGAACGACAAGTTCTGCACTCCGGTTGGAAGCAAAGAGCTAGCTATGCTTGTCACCAAGCCTGATCAGCGAGAACTCGCTTTAAAAAAGGATTTGGCATTCGGACCGATTACGATTCCGAAAGGGTGCACACTTTATATAGATTATGGCGTCAACAGAACTTACAAAGAGACAAACGAAGAACTAGATAAAACCCGCTATATTTCTGGAATCACATGTCGCCCATTCTTTTTTATTGCTGGAGTGCGATTGGTCGGCGCTACATTTGCTGAGAATGGCTGTATGGACAGCATCCAAGGACTGTACGCTGAAGACGAACACACATTTTGCGGCAAGCCACACTTTGAAGGTACCGTCTACTTCGACAACGGAAAACTCGATTGCACAGGGAAAAAGAAACTCCAAGAGCAAACCCCGATCAACGATAGATAAAAAAAGAGGTGGAGCTAACCCCACCTCTTTCGAGACTCTCTGAAAACTGCTTGGACGGCGCCCGCGCCCGACTAAACCGAGCGAAGCAGGTTCAATGCGCTGCCTGCCTCGAACCACTTAATCTGTTCGGCGTTGAACGAATGCTTAAGTTCAATCGTTTCCGTCGAACCATCGATGTGTTTCAAAACAGCCTGCAGGTTTTTTCCAGGAGAGAATGTCTTAAGGCCTTTGATCGTCACGCGGTCATCTTCACGAATTTTATCGTAGTCAGATGGGTTCGCGAATGTGAGCGGAAGAGCACCCTGTTTTTTCAGGTTCGTCTCGTGAATACGAGCGAAACTCTTCGTGATCACCGCGACGCCACCAAGATGACGAGGACACATCGCCGCATGTTCACGCGAAGATCCTTCACCGTAGTTTTCATCACCGACGATGACCCACTTCACGCCTTTTGCTTTGTAGCTACGAGCGACTTGCGAGAACTCAAGGTCCTTTTCGCCTGTCAAAATATTCGTGCCTTTGCCCGCCGCGCCCGTGAACGCGTTCACGGCACCAAGAAGCATGTTGTTTGAGATGTTGTCCAAGTGACCACGATACTTCAACCACTTACCAGCAGGGCTGATGTGATCCGTCGTACACTTCCCTTTTGCTTTCGCAAGAACAAGCGTGTCTGGAATTTCATCCGAACCATCCCACTTGTTGAACGGAGTCAAAAGCTGAAGACGGTCTGATGTCGGAGACACCGCGACTGTCGCGCTCTTTCCTGCCGGTGCCTGATAACCGTCTGGATCTGGAACGAACCCTTTCGCAGGAAGATCATCCGCAACAGGTGGCTTCAGTTTCATTTTTTTTCCGTCTGGAGTCGTGAGTTCATCGACAACCGGGTTGAAGTCGAGACGACCCGCGATACCGAGCGCCATGACAAGCTCAGGAGAACCGATGAACGCCAATGTCTCGGGGTTCGAGTCCTGACGACCACGGAAGTTACGATTGAACGACGTCACAATCGTGTTCACCGTGCCGGACTTCACGTCATCACGACGCCACTGACCGATACAAGGACCACACGCGTTCGCCATTAGCGTCGCACCGACTTCGTTGAATGTGTTCAAAAGACCATCGCGTTCAATCGTCTTTTTGATTTGCTCAGATCCTGGCGTCACGATGAATTGCTGAGGCATCTTCATGCCGACTTCAAGAGCCTGACGCGCGACAAACGCCGCACGACCGATGTCTTCGTACGAAGAGTTCGTGCACGAACCGATTAGAGCCGCCGAAAGCGTCGTGCCCCAACTGTTTTCTGTCGCATGCTCTTTCATTTTCGAAATCGGGTGCGCGATATCCGGCGAGTGCGGACCAACCAAGTGCGGTTCAAGCGTCGAAAGATCGATTTCGATCACTTGATCGTAGAACTTCGAAGGGTTCGCGAAAACTTCCGCGTCCGCCGCAAGAATGTCTTTGTTCTCGTCAGCAAGCTTCGCAAGTTCCGTGCGCCCTGTGACCTTCAAGTACGCGCCCATGCGGCTGTCGTACGGGAAAACCGAGCATGTCGCACCAAGCTCCGCGCCCATGTTCGTGATCGTTCCTTTGCCTGTCGCCGAAATCGACTCACAACCTTCACCGAAGTATTCGATAATCTTATCTGTTCCACCTTTGGTCGTAAGAAGGCCACAAAGCTTCAAGATCACGTCTTTCGCCGACGTCCATCCGCCCATCGTTCCTTTAAGGTGAACACCGATGATTTCCGGGTTTTTAACTTCCCACGGAAGCCCCGCCATCACGTCGGATGCGTCCGCGCCGCCGACACCAACCGCAACCATACCAAGGCCGCCCGCGTTTGGTGTGTGCGAATCCGTACCGATCATCAGACCACCCGGGAACGCGTAGTTCTCAAGAACGACTTGGTGAATGATGCCGGCGCCTGGTTTCCAGAAACCGAGGTTGTAACGAGACGAAGCCGTCGCGAGAAAGTCGTAAACTTCTTTGTTGTCTTTGTTCGCCGTCGCGAGATCCGAGAAGCCATCGATGTGAGCTTGAATCAAGTGATCGCAGTGAACAGTCGAAGGCACTGCCGCTTCATCTTTGCCCGCAAGCATGAACTGAAGCATCGCCATCTGCGCCGTCGCGTCCTGCATCGCCACGCGATCCGGGCGAAGAAGCAAGAAACTCTTGCCGCGATTCAGCTCTTGCCCCTTCGGATCGTCCAAGTGACCAAATACGATTTTTTCGGCCAAAGTCAGCGGACGCGCCAAGCGCTGACGGATCACCTCAAGACGCTCTCGTGATTTCGCGTAAACGTTCTTTACCATTTCAGGAGTTGTTTCGATCTTACTCGCCATAATGACCTCTGATAGCGACCTCTGATGAAGTGCGGATGTGATGTATTGAAAACGTGTCGAGAATACGCTGAAAGCGGAAAAAGCTTGAGAGCTAGCTTTGTGCGTTAAACGACAGGTCGACAGTTGCTTAACGAATTTTCATGAACACGTCTAGGATCATGGTTCAGCAGACGGCTCCGAAGCGGCGTCCGCAACCGCATCCAAAACAAGAACGGCCGTCTGCCTACGAGCGGCTCGGCTTGCGGGACGACGCGAATTCGGTTTCGACGGCTCGTAAGTCGCCATTTCGAGATGAATCGCGCCCTTATTGAAACCTCTTGTCAGTTGGTACGGCACCGAAAACTCGACAACCTGGCCAGGTTGAATTTTTACAAATCTCCAACGACGCTTCAAAGGGAGCGTGACTCCCCGGCCCTCGGCCCGCGCGACGACCTCAAATGCCGTCACCGGTTCCTTAAGCTCAATTACGACTCTCGCTTGTTTCACTCGTCCGAGCAAAAGCTCTCCGGGCGTTTCGATTTGAACATCCGCGAAACTACCCAGTGAAAACGCTCGCTCGGGTTGAAATACAAACCCAAGGCTGATGAACAGCGCGAGCGTCAAAAACCTCATTTGTTCTCTCGAGACTTAGATCGCATTGGGCGAACCACTTGCCCGGTGGCATCTCGAACAGGCTGGCGACCGACATCTTCGTTGGTCGAGTTGGCCCGCACATCGCCGTCATCCGGATTCACGACCTTCAACTCGAGAGCCGTCGACAATGTCGAATCACCCACATCACCCACGAGGCGCACAACCAAGCCGCCCGTTTTCGCAGGCACCGTGAGCGCCACTCGCTGAATTTCTCCCGCATCAAGCTTTGTGAAGTTCAGCATCTCCGGCCCGAATCCTTTTAGACCATCGCTACCTTCGATGTAACCTTGAAGGCGCGTGATATCGGCCGAAGCCGTCACCCAAATGATGACATTGAGATCGCGCTTCGTCGTCAAAACTTGATCGCCCTCAAACGAAACGGCAACGGGAAGACGAACCTTTCCATCGTTGTGCTGATGCGAACCTCCAGAGGTCGCACCGTGCTCATAGCTCATGCCCCCGTCGTCAAAGTACGCCGTCGCAAGACTGCGCTTGTGCGCCACGGTCTTTTCTTCTTCGGCACCTCGAAACTGAAGCGCGCTCGCGCACCCTAGCAACACGGCGACACCAAGCACGCTACCACCCGCAAACCAGCGCCAACGACTAAATTCTCTCACTTCGTTTTTCCACTCGCTCTGTTTCATTCCGTCGCTCCTCATGGACTCACCGTTATATTGTACCCACTAACCGCGCCGTAGCCGATCACTTCAACCACATAATCCCGACCAGCGACCGATGCGAACTGGACCCGAGGACAGTTCGCGGTGGCTCCCGTCGTCTTATCGTCAAAACCCAACATCGTTCCCCGATAGTAAACAGCGATGTCGAGCAAATCGCCCGAACTACAAGTGTGGGCGCCCTGATTGATTGACGTGACGTGAACAATCGTCGTCGCGCCCGTCGCCCGCAGTCGATACAATCGACGAACACCGAACTTGTTGAGGTTCGCGCTTCCCACCGAGTAACCGCCAAACGAAATCACATCGTGGTCATTTCCGACATTCACCCCACTCGTGAGCTGGCGATAAATACGCCAGAAGTTGGCCGTCATAGCCGACCCGCCTTCCCAGTAACGACGGTTCGGCGCGTAGCTCGTGCCAAGAAGGTTTCCCGTATCCCATGGGCTGTAGGTCGGAGTGCCAGAGCAGTCTCCTCCCTCACAAAGAGCTCCCAAAGGAGAGTTGAGATCCGTCGTCCAAAGAGAGTCCAAGCCGTTTGCGGCGGAACCGTATCTTTTTGCGTAAGAGGCCGCGAACGTCAGACCGTTCGTCGCGGCATCCGCGTTCTTGTGATCATTCTCGAGCACGGTATGAATGCGATCGTACGACCCACGGTCGTCCCAAAGACTCCAAAGCATGTACTGCATGGATTTCTCAGAGAATATCCCTCGAGAAACATCCGTCGCGGGAGCCTCATCGATATTCAAATGAAAGCCACCCGTCTGATTCGCCCCTTGCGTGTCGATGTAAAGCGGGCTGTTGTGCACGACTGCTGCGAACGCATTCCCAAAGCCTTCGCCAAACGCGACGCGCGTATCGAGGACCTGGCTAATACTGTGACTTCCGCCGATAGAGTCGGAGCGATAGATTCTATTTTCAATAAAGTGACCGAACTCATGAGCGACGACGTGTTGATCGAGCTCGTCGGTATCAACACCGGATCGGCCGAGAATGTAGAGATTCGAAACGCGCGCCGCCGTTTCTTCGGTATAAAAACTCGTACCGATATTGCCCTGGTATCGATTGCCGCTGTTTGTGGTATTGAACTCACTCCAGTTCACATACAGTAACGGGAACGAGATATCCGCTCGCCCCTGACAGGTCGTCTCGATCCCCGAAACCATCGTATCAAGAAGTGCAAACGGTGCGCCCGCCCGCTCGGTATAACTCGAAGCGCTCCAGTTCATACCCGCAACCAGGTCGACCGTTTGAGTCGCGGTACCGCTCGGAGCCGAGAACGTCGCCGAATCAAGCGCGTACAGCGGACGCAACGAATGGTTCGCCGTTGAGGCCGAGCTGTTGGTCACGTTGTCAACGACACGCAAATCCCAGCTTGCCCCATGGCAATACTCGGCCGCCGCACCACCCTTGCCATCTCGCTGATAACTCGTGACCGTCGACTTAGCCTGAACACGCACGTAGAGCGAAGATCCCGCGGATGCATTCAGCGAAATACTGTAGTTGCCATCGTCGTCCGTCAGGCCACAAGCAATCGGCTTTGTTCCCGACATGACCTGAATAACCGCGCGCCGTACCGGCGCAACCGTCACACCCGCGGCGTAGTCGATTTTCGCGCCCGGCGCCACCGCTGGAAGATACATCTCGTACTCGACATTCCCAGCGACAGTCAGAGATCCCGTCGTGCCTTGCGGGCAAACATACGGTGGCTTCGGTTCCTCACGACTCTGTTCACACGCATTTAACAAAAACGCAGTCGTCGCCAAAAGCGCAAGCACGCCGACACAAGGCATAG
>JAVFAU010000057.1:0-8630 GCA_034002335.1 Bdellovibrionales bacterium
CTTGCACATGGGTGCGGAGTTCTTATGGAAGATCCGCAGCTGGTATCAAGGCGGTTGGCGCGTGGGTTTGAACCAAGGATACTTTACGGCCGGCTTCAATGGTGATTTTGCGATGTTCCGCTTGGATCTTACGACGTACGCGCAAGAAGTCGGTACGAGCACGAATCCAAAAGCGACTCGCGTGTACATGGCTAAGATGTCCCTCGATTTCTAAATATTAGAACCTCAGTGAGAATTTGGCGACCCATCGACGATCTTCGATACGCGCGGTGGGTGAACCGAGTTCTTCGCCGTAAGAGGCGAGTTGCAGTTGAAAACGTTCGGTCGCGAATTCGGCGCCTGCCGTCCAGTAACCTTGATTCGCTCCTGCTCGCAGGAAAAAGAAATCAGCGGCGTTCAACTCCATACCGACATGCGTGCGTTTTAAGAAGTCCTCGTGATCGGGATCAAGAGGTGTCGTGACTCCATGATATTCGATGGCGAATGTGGTTCGCATGCGATTGGCCATGATGGGTTGCACGCTGAGTCCGACATCGACGGATTGCAAAGTGTCGCGCGGACGTGCCGTCGTGACGTTAAAAAGCCCGGGTCGCAGGTTGTATGAGGTTGTCCCGACATCGCGAACAGTGACGCCGAGTGAGGGTAGGCCGGCTACGGGAGCGGTGAGAATGGCGCCGACGTCTCCGGCTACGCCGAGTCCTTCGGCCTCCAGGGAACGCATTTCGAGGCCTGTCGAATTGGGATCGAGATCGGCGTGCACTTCGGAGCGGTTCACGATTCGCCCGGTCACACCGACTTTCAACACACCACTTAAGAAACGAAAGTTGTACGCAAGGGCAAGGGCCCAGTCGTTGACGTAATCAAGGCGATAGTTGGTTCCGTTCTCGTCGACGCGTGCGTTGTAGTCGTATTTCGCCAGAAGACCAATGCCGAAGTTCGTGGTTACGACGGATGGAAACATTTGTAGGCGTGCGTGCCAGTTTTTTCCGCGTGCTTGGTTGAGCCGATCCAGCAGGCCTTGGGCTGAAACCGCATCGAAGATGTTGGTATAGTTAACGATGTCGGTATTGGTGAAAGCGCCGTGCAGTTCTGGATCGACCAATGTCCATGTCGTGTCTCGCAGTTTACCTAAGCCGGCTGGGTTGGTTAGAATCGCTGTTTCGTCGTTCACCGTGTTCACGTAAACGCCGCCCATTCCGAGGCTTCGCACTCCGCGATAGAACCGCTCGATTTCGCCACCGTGGGCGTTTGATGCTTGCGCCAAAGTCGCCGCGCTTAAGATCAGATATATAAACCCGCACCACAGAGCTTTTTGTTTCATGATGAGTGTATCGGTCTTATGGCGTTTCGGTTTGAGACGCTGACGGCTCGTTCATTCGAAACTGGGCGAAGGTCGGCCACGACGTTCAAAACGTCCAATTCCCTCGGTCGCGATGGCAAGATAAACTGAACTCTCATACAGAAAGACCGATGGAGACGTTATATGTCGATGAATCGCATCTGGAAACCGCTTCTTGTTCTACCTCTGCTCCTTATTCTGACGGCATGTGAGACTGAGGAGGATCGTCAGATCTCGGGCGCGCAAGACTGCATTGATGCCGCTAAAGACGAAGCTGATGCGGATCGGTGTTTTGCGATGGTCAATGGGAACAACAGCGAGAAGGCGTACTTGATACGCTGCTCGGCTTCATACATCGCGCAGGGTTTTACAGGAAACCGCTTTGCGGATGCGTTTCAAAAGTTAAAGGACGGCGATTCGACTGGACAAGACCCGATGGCGACCGCGATGGCATACCTCGTATTCGCAAAGAACCTGCCTAAGCATACGGCCGAAACGACTTTGGAAAACTGCAAGAAGTCGGGAGTGCGCTCGCTCGTACGCTTGGCTACGATGTCGAGCCTTTCAACGTATATCGCGCAGACCGTCGGTGGCCCAATTCCTGATCCGATGGACCCTAATTTCGATCCGTCACAGTATCAGGCCGCAATTGATACCTTGGCCAACGCAGGAACTGAAGAGCAGCAAAAGACGGTTGGAGGTATTGCGATTCAGGCGCACGAAGCCTATTGCAACGAAGGGTCGTCGTTTGAATCCAATGAAATCTGTCAGCACTTAAACAGCGCGCTGGCGACGGGCGGTGGGGATCGTGCCGCGATTGGGCAGCAGTTGCTCGCTCTTTTGAAGAACTAAATTCGATTTTTCTTTTTGAACCTAAGAAACCAGTCACTCCAAAAGTGACTGGTTTTTTTTTCGAGGGCGTGTGCGTGTGGTTTCGTATAGGGTGCGACTTGCTCGCCGAAGGTCCTAAGACCGTCAAACGTTTGGCTCAAACGAACACGGTGCCTGCGTTTACCATATCAGTTATGGCAAATGATGTGGCACACGGTATGCCTCTGGGCATGCTCCTGAATTGGGGAGAACGATTTTTACGCACGAGTGTTGGCGTGTTCGTAATTTTTATTTCGTGTGCAACGGGTTGTGGATGGAACGTTCTTGAAGAAAGTGCCGACAAAAATTCGGATGCCGCCCTGTTGTTCGAAGCGCGTAAACAAATGAACGATGCCAAATGGGCCGATGCGATCACTCTCATTCAAAAGATGTCGCAAGAAGGTCAGACAAAGCGTGAAACTCGTGCGACGCTGGCATCTGCATACGCGGGGCGATGTGGTTTAAATCTCATTCACATGGCCGACAGTATCGCTCAAGCAAATGGCATTAACTTTTTCCCCGTTCTTCTGCGTGCGCTTCGAGGCGCGACAAGTGATTCCATCGTGGATTGCGAGAACGCCGAAGCTCAAATTTTATCGATCGCAAGTGATCCCGAAGCACGTCTGGCCGATGAGAACGTGATGATGGCATTCATCGGATTCGCAAAAGTCGGCGCGATTTTGGCGGCGAACGCGGACCCGTCGGGGACGGGAACGGCGGACCCGATATTCGACTCGTGCGACCGTGGCCAGCTTTCAGAACATGATCTGCGACAATTGGGAACAGGACTGACGATTTCGATTTCGTCTCTTTCGGCTTCAGGCAGTTCCATTGCCGCAGGGCTTGCCGATGCCGTGACCGATGTGTGTGCGGCAGCCGCAGGCATCAATCCCGACTTCGATTTTTGCGAAATCACAGATCCTGCCGATTTTTCGGCGGAACATCTTCAGGCACTCGGGACGATCGTAAAGATGAGCGATAACCCAGGTCTAGGCACGTGCACGGGAGGTTTGATGGTGTGTGGGTGTCCGCCATGACCGCTGTGATTCGGTGTTTTATTGCTGCGACTCTTGCCGTCTCTGGTTCCTTGTTAATTGGAAACTCGCATGCTCAATCGAGTGTGCCGATGGAAACCTGGGGTTCCGCGCGCGCAATGGGAATGGGTGGGGCGTTTACAGCGGTCGCGCGCGAGAGCGAAGCCTTGTTTTATAACCCAGCCGCACTCGCACGGGTTTCGGGTTTTCAATGGACAATTCTCGATCCGCGAATCGGTGCGAGCGGTCAACAGGCGCTTGATGTTATCGGAGCCGTTTCGGATGATCGGCCCTTCGTCGAAAAACTAGATGACCTTTATGGAAAATCAGTTTGGCTAGGCGGGGGCGCGAAGACGGCTTTTGTTCTGCCTTACTTCGGATTCGCGGCCTTTACTCACGGTGATGTTGGCGTCGGCTTGCAGAATCCGGCGTTTCCGCTCATGAATTTGAATTATGTTTTCGACTACGGTTTCGCGCTGGGTGGCGCTCTTGATCTCGTGCCGGGCATTTGGTCGGTCGGAATCACGATGAAGCGCGTGAATCGAACGGGCACCACTTTGCCGTTGGGGCCAGCGGTGCTTGCGAATCTCGATATGGAAATGGTGAAAGAGCAGATCAAAAATCGCGGAACAGGCTACGGCCTCGATGTCGCGACGATGCTGACGCTCCCTTCGCCTGTTCGTCCAACGTTGGCATTTACGATTCGCAACGCCGGCTATACCGCCTTTTCTCACGAAGAAGGCCTGCATGCGCCACCGCGTTCTGAACCCGATATGACGGTCGGAGGTTCGCTTTCGTTTGATTTGCCGCTGCTCACAATTACACCGGCGTTTGATTACAAGTATGCGGATCGCACCGATATCCAGGTCGGAAAGAAAATTCACTTCGGCGTCGAAGTCGACTTGCCTCTCCTCAGTGTGCGCGCGGGCTTTAATCAAGGATACTATTCGCTCGGAGCCGGCTTTGATTTGGGAGTGATGAGTGTCGAAGCGGCGACATACGGCGTCGAGTTGGGCGAGTATCCAGGACAACTCGAAGATCGACGTTACGTCGTACAGGCGAGTTTTCAGTTGGGAATGAGCGGGCTGTTTTCGTCAAGAGACCCTCGCGGCTCTTCGTCGGGCAGTTCATCGAACAGCTCTGGGCGCCGCAAGCTTAAGCAGCGACGGTAATAGCTTGTGTGCGGAGTGCGTCAGTCGTGAGACTGAAGGGCATGCCCGGTCTTCACGTCGTCTATCTTAAAAAAAGCCGCGATCGCGAAACGATTCTGCAAAACTTCAACGGCCGTAGCGGCGATGTCGACGCAACGTGGGTGGTCTCCGACGTTCGCAGTAAGCTTGCGATTCAAAGACGGCTTCTCGAACAGGGCGGCTTTGTCGAGGGCATGGCCGTCTTGCGCGCAAGCGAACTTTGGAAGCACGCCATTCGAAAAGTTGAACCGAGTTTGCAGATCGTATCTCGAGAACTCATATTGGCGGCGATTTCAACGAGGCTGCGCCATCGCGACGAAGCGTGGTTGCGCGCGCCCGGTGCGGGCAAAACAGCGTTCGAGTACATTCGTCAGCTCATGCCGATTCTCTCGAGTTCGGGTGATCAGTGGTTTCAAGAGTGGCTTGAAGACGAAGAAAACGCCGCTTCCAAAAAACGCTGGGGGCCCTGGTACCTGGTTGCGCGTGAATTGTGGCAAAGCCTGCGCGAATCGCGCTTGATGGCGTCTTCGTGGGTGCCCGGAGCGTTGATCGTGCATCGCGAGACATTGGCGAAAGAAATCAACCGTGCTCTCTACATCGATCTCGGAGCCGAACTTTCGCATGTCGAAGCCGATTTGCTTCTTGAGATCGCACGCGAAAACGACGTCACGGTTTTCCGCCCATCTCCCGAATGGGAGAGCGATTATCCCGAGAGTCGGCTTGCCGTCGACTGGATGCTACATCAGGCCGAAGCCCGCGGCGTTCATGTTCATTCGAAAACGCAAGAAAGTCGCGACGGCGAAACACAGGTCTTGAGCCCTGTTTACAAACGTCTGCCGTCGGCTGCGGCTGAGGTCAAAGAAGCGGTCGCTCGCGTTCGCGGATGGCTCGAAGCAGGAGTTTCCGCTCATCGCATCGGGATTGCGGCCCCTGACCTCGAATCGTACTGGCCCGTGTTGGCCTTGCACCTTGAAACCGAAGGCATTCCCGCGGGCAAGGCCGTGATGTCATCCCTCCATTCTTTTTCAGATGTCATGCGTTGGCTTGCGCGACTGCGGGTGCGATCGGGGCTTCCCGAGTCGCGCGATCTCGAGGTCGATTTGTTTGGTGAGGCGAGCCCTCCGATTTCGTTTGGAACCTTTCGTGAGGTGTTCTCTCGGGTGTACGAACGTTCCGATCTGGAGCTTTCTCCGGAGCTACTCAAGTTTTTTGAAAACCGCTACCAAGACCGTGGGCGTTGGGATGATGAACCGCTGTCGCGCGACGAGTTTTTGGCGAAGGCACTTGTTCTTTTGCGCGAAGGCGACGAGGTAAACCGCGCGATTCGCCTGTTCAAGGCGGTTTTAGAAGAGTGTCCGCCCGACGTCGTGTTCGAGAGCACGGAGTGGGTGAAATACCTTGCCGAGATGGCGGCTCGAACCGAAATACCAGTTATTCCCGCAGATCCGTTTGGTGTCGCGTGTTTGAACTTGGCTTCGCTTGAAGGTGTAGAATGTTCGCACGTCGTGATTATGGGGCTTCACGAAGGAGCCCTGCGTTCGCAACACGGCACGGCCTTGCACACGTTTGATCTTCGTTCGATTGAAAAGAACATGGGGCTTGTTATCGACGGTGAAGACCGTAAGCGAACCGAGTTTGAGGCGCGCTGGATACTGTCGCAACCAAGAGAAGAAACGCATCTTTTGTTCGCCGATACGGACCTTACTGGTACCGTTCAGACGCCGTCGTGGTCTTGGATATCGGGAGCGTGGGCGATTGCCCGTCGTACACCCGAGATCGAAATTCCAATTGAAACACGCTTTGATCAGTTGAAGTCGAAGATGGAGATCGGATCCGAGCAGCAGCGTCTTCGATTAAAGCGCGAACAAGGCGAGGCCGAACAGCCAAACTTCGCCGCGCGAAAAGTTCAATCGCTTTCGGCCACGACGGTCGATCAAGTCTCAAAGTGTGGTTTGCGATTCGCGTTCGATCGCATTCTCGGGCCGCGCGACCTTGGAGAGTTGGATCTCGATGCCGATCGCTCTCGGCAAGGAAGTCTGCAACATAAGATCTTTGAGATCTTGGGTGAAAGGCAATGGCGCGCGCACACCGACGATGAGCTGATGTCTTTAATCGAAGAAGCTCGCGTAGCCTATGAGGAGAACGAAAAAAAGAAAATCGTTCGCTCCGAACAGGCGTGGCACTCTCTTCGCCGTAGGCTTTTGAAAATCGCGCGCTGGCTCTTGGAATTTGAAATCGAACAGCGACGCCGTTGGCCGAACCTTAAAACGGTCGCGTGTGAAGTCGATTTCCACGGCGTATTTGATGAACCCGAAAAGAGCGCGGCCGCCTCGATGAAAGTGTCGGGTCAAATCGATCGCATCGACGAACTCGACGGCCGACTGATCTTGATCGATTACAAAAACAGAGCCCGGGCTCAGAACTTCAGTACTTGGCGCAGACGTCATTTCTGGCAACCCCTCTTGTACGCCTATGCTCTCCGCGAAGGTTGGCTTGGGGAGTCGTTTGCGACCAAGATCGGCGAAGAGGCGAAGCTCGCCGGGATTTTTATTTACGATGTGCGTGGCCGTTCGAAAGGAACGGGGCTTCGCTTGCGTGAAGGCAACGAGGATCTTTTTGACTTCACGTCTCGCCAAAAGGGACAGACCGAAGAAGAGCTCGAAAAAGCGTTCGCGGATCTCGAAGTGCAGGTTCGTGAGGTTTCCGAAGTTTTGTACGAAGGTCGATTCAAACCAGAGCCGAGCGATCCAACCGATTGTTCGCGCTGTAACTGGCGTGATGCGTGTCGCGCGCCACACTTGGAGCTTTCATAATGTCTGGTTTGCATGAACGTCCAGTCGGCGAAGCGTTGTGGCGAGCGGGCGCCGGTGCCGGAAAAACCTATAATCTCGTCTTGCGCGTGATGCGAATTGCCGAAGAATGGGCCGCAAAAAACGACGGCGCGTTGCCACGTTTGGTCGTGACGACCTTTACGCGCATGGCGACTCAGGAATTGCGCGTACGTTTGATGGAAGCGGCTCTTCGCGCCGCAGATGAGGGGCGAAAAGAGCTCATTCCATTTGTCACGTCTCGCAGTCAGCTTTTCGTGACGACTTTGCACGGCGTGATGGATTCGTACCTACGCTCGTTTGGCTCCGAGATCGGTCTTGAGCCTGGGTTTCGTGTCGGTGGGTCCGAAGAAATTTCGGCGATGGTTCGTCGTGTCGGAAAGAAGGTTTTGTTCCCCGCCGCAGCTGAGGAACAGCTTGCGACTGACGTCGATGTGCTTTTAAGCGAATTTGATTTTTCGACAACGCTTGCTCTTTTGATGCGTGTTTCACGCATTCAAGCTGAGTTTGACGGCAGTGACCAGCCGGCACGCCCCGCGAGTAAGCATGAAATGATAGATTCGATGCGGGCGCATTTATTGGGTACGGCTCCCGCGGTTCTGGCGCTGCGGGCGGAGATCTGCGCCGCCGGTCCTCATCCGAAGTGGCAACCGTACGCCGACTGGCTTTTGAAGATCGTAAAGGCGCTCGAAACGAACAAGTCAGAAGCAGCGCTCGATGAGCGGGCTTTTCGCACGCGAATTGAGAGTCTTCTCGAGCTTCTTTCTGACGAGCCGTCGATTCGCAATGTCGGTGAACATAAAATCGAATTCGATCAAGGCGCGAAGTGGAAGAACGCCTGGAAAGACCTTCAAGAGATTGCCGAGTCGGTGTTGGGGGAGTGTGATTCTCTTGAGAAGTTTGAGCTTGTAAATGCGGCGCTCGCTCGCGTTGAGCAAAACTTTTCTCGAGTTTTGCGTGAAGAGAAGTTTCGTCAAGGTCTTATCGAGCTTGAAGATTTAGAAATCCTGGCTCTTGAACTCGTGCGAAAGTTTCCGGAGTCGGCAAAGACCTACGCGGAAGGCTGGGATCACTGGCTCATTGACGAGTATCAAGACACCTCGCCACGACAAGTTCAATTGATCCAAGCTTTGGCGCAGGAGCGGCCTCAGTTCGTGGTCGGAGACCCGCAACAGAGTATCTATATGTTTCGCGGCGCTCGTCCGCATGTCTTTTTGGAGCGTGAACGCAAGGCCAACGCGGAGTCGCATGAAGTCGTTGGGTTGCAAGGAAACCGTCGTTCGCACCCCGAGGTCATGGCGTTCATCAACGAAGCCGTTGAACGTTTGGGAGACGAGTTTCAAGAGATGACGGCCGAGCGTGTGAATAT
>JAVFAU010000058.1:0-8608 GCA_034002335.1 Bdellovibrionales bacterium
TCGTTTGGGAGCGAGCGAAACGATCGGGGTTTATCTGATGGATTCAAGCTGGGCTTTGAATTCATGAACGGCTTTGTCTCCAAGACCGGTTGAGCGTTCGATGCCGCGGCAAAAGGTTTCTATACATGGCTGGCAGCCGACCTTCAATTGTCCCGACGCCGTTGGTAGGACATACAGGTTATGAGCCGAAAAAGGCTTACGACAAAACTCGCAGGAGTTGTCGGAACGCTGTAGGGCCTTATTCCTCTGGCCGACCAGAGTCGCCCGTTCGCCTCGAAAGTCGATTTCAACGAGCCGCCGAAAGGCCATCTGAGCGATCGGATGAAGCAGATGGGGGTAAGATGGGTAAAGCACGCTCACAAGATGGGTTCTATCCGTTGTTCCCGGATTGCCGATTCTGTGGAGAACGGACGTATTGACGACATAAGCCGAACCATCCGCGGGAAGGTGGTAGTGGCGATCCTCGACTTCAAACCAAGCTTCCGGGTTTGTTTCGATGGGAACATGGATTCGAACAGCTGCGATTCCATCGACATGCGCGCTTTGCATCTGAAACCCGGGCCTAGCCATAAGAAGTCTGGAGCGAAAAAGCTGGAGTGGACGAAGTCGATTGAAGACATCTTTAAAAGCGAGACCGGCCTCGTTGTAGGAGTCGTAAAAACGAAATGGCCGAAGGGCCTTGGCTTCGGGATACGGCTCTTGACAGGCGGTCGTTTGAGTCAGGTGGTTGTAGTTATACGTTGTTTCGACCGCCACCGAGTCTTGATACGGATTGGCGGGATCGGAGAACTGCAGCCCGAGGGCCTCATACCAAGGTAAGCCGTCTTTCTGGCTCCAAGGGTGTCGCGTTTTGATTTGATGTAAAGTCGTGCGAAGTTTCTCGATATTCAGGCCGAGAGGGACGCGAAACACATGAAACCGCTCTTGCTGGGTGAGGCGAAGGATATCGGTAGGATGAATCGTCGGGAAGTCGTGTCTCATACGTTTGAGGATATTCAAGCACAGCTTTGACGTTGGCAGAAGATAGATTCATGATTTTCAGAAGATGGATACGATGAACGAAAAAAATGAATCGAAGAAGAATGGCTCAAATAAACAGTTTGTGGATCCAAGCACGAGCAGTCGTCGCGGCGCCGCCGGCTATTTTGAAACGATTTTGAGGCGATTTAAGACGATCTTGCATTTGGTCATGCTGACCCTTCTCTATGTCCTGCTTTGCTCTGTGACGGGGCTTGCGATTGTTCCCGGGATTCTTCTCGGGCGCTGGATTCTAAAGCATTCGGAAAGCTGGTCCATGTTCATGTCGGCTTGGGCGCTTGGCTTTGCAATTGTCGCGGCGGCCATTTTAACCGCGGTCGCGCTTGTCATTGTGTTGCCGACGGCCAATGCCGTTCTGCTTTGGGGCGGGCGTTTAAAGGAGTGGCGTGGCCCTTACTACTCGATCGAAGTCATTCGTTGGTACATCCATAACGGCATCACCTACATCTTGCGATATACGTTCTTGGAACTCTTCACGCCGTCGCCGCTTTCGTCGCTGTTCTACCGATTGATGGGAATGAAGATCGGCAAAGGGTCTATCGTGAATACGACGGCGATTTCAGACCCGAGCCTGATTTCAATCGGACGAAATGTCACAATTGGCGGTTCCGTTACGATTGTCGGTCACTATGGTCAGTCGGGCTATTTGGTTTTGTCGCCGGTCTTGATCGGTGATGGCGCGACGATCGGACTTCGCGCTTCGATCATGGGTGGAGTTAAAATCGGGAGCAATGCCCGCATCATGCCGCATTCGGTGGTTTTGCCGAAGACTCAAATCGGAGAGGGCGAAACGTGGGGAGGCGTTCCGGCCGTGCGCATTCAGCAAGATGAAGCGCCGACCGTTGGTTAGGCGATCTTCTTGATTTGCTCGAGCTTGCCGATGGCGACACTCAGCTCTTGACGAAGACTCGCGTTTTCTTGCTGCAAGACAAGAAACTTCTTTTTTAAGAGCGTGAACTCCTGTTGAAGAGCCTTGAGGTCTTTTGATCCGTCCGCGTCTTCCCAAGCCTGTGAGTCCAGCGCCGTTACAACGCGCAAGTGGGGTGACGTGGAATCCGGTGTTTTTGAAAGCTCATCGAGGTTCGCGGCCAGAGCTTCTGCGAGAGAGGGAACTCCTGCGATGTTTTTTCCCTGCTTCAGGCGGTCTTCGATATCGGCATCAATAAAGAGATCCGGATCGATTTTGTCCAATCGCAAGACGCCATCTTGAGAGAGGCGACGAATGGTTTCGAATAATTTATTCATGGACGTCGCGATTTCCCCCGGCGAAGGCTTTTGCGTGTCGATATGCTCTTGGACTTTGCGGCGTTTGGCATGACCGAGGGTTCCCAGGATGCGAGCCTGTTGAGCTTCATCCAAGGACGTGACGATGGCGGCGACGTTGATCTCCATCATGGAGCCTGTGACTTCTGCGATTGCGGAATCGTTCCATTTTAAGAAGCGCTCGAGATCGATCATCTTAGCGACAAGCGCTGAGGCCCAACGAGGGTCCTCTTGGCGAATGATCTCTAAAAACTTCTGGCGCTTTTGAAGCCCACAAGTTTCGAGAAGCGTGAGGAGTTGGTTGAAGCCGCCTGATTTTTTATATCGATCTAACATTGCCATACGGGGTCTTATCGGAAAATCATTGCGGAATCCGCATGGCTGGTTATTCAAATATTAATAAAATTTTGTGACTCACGTCTCGTCTTGAAACGCCCGCGTCGCGACACCCTGCGCGACGCGCTTACGAACTCGCGGAGCTATAGGACTTTAATCCGTACTTCCAAAAGCGGCTGCTTGCGTACACCAGAAGGATGCTCAGTGTGCCTCCCAAGACTAAAAGCTGTGGCCCTGATTTTCCCAATATGATTTGAGCCGGCACGCTCGCGAGAAATGCGATCGGCATGACGGTGAGAATCATGTAGCGCAGGATTTGGGGAAAGATCGTGTCCGGTCGTGTGCCGAGACGATAAACCTGGTACCAGATGTAGTTGATGGCGTCGGCGCGTGTGAAAAAGAGGGCGGTGGCTGAGGTCAAAAAACGGATTGCATACACAATCGAAAGACCAATGGGCACGGTCAAGAGCAACCAAAGCGTATTGATGGGCTTGAAGCTTTCTATTTGAGAGAGTGACCATGCTAACCAGGCTGAGGAAATGAGGAAGTTCCCGATATAGGCCACGGAAACTTTTTGAAAACTCATCATCCACTGCGAGTTGACGGGTTTGACGAGGAGCAAATCAAGTTCGCCACGTCGAACTTTCTCGCCCATTCTGTCGAGGTTTTCGGAGAATAACATCATGAAGATCGAGTCGGTGACAAACAGGAGTCCCATGAAAACGCGTGTTTCAGGAAGAGTCCAACCGCTCAAGTTTTCGGTATGTCGAAATAAAACCTCGAAC
The DNA here is from genome assembly GCA_034002335.1 of Bdellovibrionales bacterium. Classification (GTDB taxonomy): domain Bacteria; phylum Bdellovibrionota; class Bdellovibrionia; order Bdellovibrionales; family JAMPXM01. Next base: position 3,423 of record JAVFAU010000058.1, read on the forward strand.
ACCGAGAGTTGAGCGATATACCAAACGATATCGGTGACGATACGGGCGGCGATATTGAAACGAAACTCCAATTCGGCCATCAGGCTGGCCTTGAAGAAGGAGACAAAGAGGTAGGTGTACTTCTTGATGATTTTCGTCATTTGGCTAAGCCCCCGTTCCGGAGTAGCGACGTCGACCCGCGTTCCATAGCAGAGCGGCGACGGGCCCAAGTACTAGAAGGCCGATCGTGACCGAAAGGAAGCCTTCGTAGATTGTTGAAACAGGAAGACGTTCGGTTAGGTAGCCGACTGGACGAAATACGGCGCTTGAGAATGGAAGCGCCGTTAGAATCGACTTGAATGGCTCGGGTGCGATATCGAGCGGAAAAAACTCGCCTGTGAGCATCCAGAGTGTGATGTTCTTTGCGACGGTCAAGTGATGGATGCGTGTAAAGAAAAAACCAAGAGACGCGATAATCATGCTGATCACATGAACGAGGATCAGGTAGTAAAAAGTTAGAGCCAGCGCGAGTGGCAATCTGGAAAGTGAAACTGGCAGATCGAGAAAGAGGCAAAGCGTGATGGGCGCCATGAGTGAGATGGCCGTCGTGAGGACTTTGTAGCCCATGAGTTGCCCAAGATAGTATTCGAAAAATGAGATAGGTCGAACGAGCACCGAATTGACCGTGCCGAGTTCGATATCTTGAATCATCAAGCTTTCGTACATCCAACTGGTCGAAACACGTGAAATGAACGCGGCCCAAAGAGCGTAGCTCAAATAGTACTCTCTGCCGAACCCTGCGAGTTCAGCTTGCCCGCTCGATGCGAAAAACGCCATCCAGAGCGTGATCTCGACAAGGCCGACGACGAATGGTTGGATCATCGTGTCGGCGAGGAGATTGAATCTATACTCGAGCTGCTGGAGCGCTGCTAGACGCGCGCATCCGAGCATCTTGTTGCATGAACGAATGAATGACATCTTCAAACTCGACTTCTTCAATTTTGATTTCTTGTACGGGGCTTAGGGACATGAGCGCCTGCAAAACATCGCCGATGACGTTTGCTGCAAGTTCGACTTTGATGTTCCGCGTGCCGGCTTCAAGCTGAAAGTGGCCGGCGATGGAAACATCAGTCGTCGGCGGATTTAAAAGTTTAAGCGAGAGCGTTTGGCGATTTTCCGCTTTCGCAACGAACTCTTCAACGCTGCCGTCGTAAACGATGCTGCCTTGACTGATCAAAAGAAGGCGATCCGCCAGAAGCGAAATATCATCCATGTAATGGCTTGTGAGGATCAGCGTCGGTTTACGTTCCTTTACGTAGGTCGCAAGGAATTCTCGAATTGTAGTTTGGGCGATGATATCAAGACCGATAGTAGGCTCATCGAGAAATAAAACTTCTGGTTGGTGCAGGAGCGCCCCTATGATTTCCATTTTCATGCGCTCGCCAAGAGAGAGACGGCGAAGTTGAACATGCAGTTGTTCGGAACACTGGAGGAGTTCGGCCAGTTCTCGAACGCGGCTGCGTGCTTCGATTGGATTGATTTCATAAATACGCGCGAGGAGGTCGTAGCTATCGGCTGGCGGAAGATCCCACCAGAGTTGGTTCTTTTGACCGAGCAAGATGCTGATGCGTTTAAGAAATTCGGGGTCGCGCGATGTTGGAGCGTAACCCAAGACCTTGGCCGAGCCTCCGGATGGGTGAATAAGCCCCGAGAGCAATTTGAGAAGTGTCGTTTTGCCGGCCCCATTTGAACCTACGAGCCCGACGATCTCGCCTTTTGCGATTGAGAGAGTGGTCGGATGCACCGCGACTTTCTGTTCGACTTTTCGCGCCCACAAACCTTGGATCGACTTCAGCAGTCCTTCTGGTTTGCGATAAGTCTCGTAGGTGCGTGTGAGATTTTCGGTTTCGATATTGATCATCATTCGTATCGCTTTGTCGTTTGCTGTTTGCGAGACCCACTGTTACCGTTTTTCTATGCAAAAGAACAAAGAAATTGCCCTAAAACGCAGAGCTTATTTGTCTATAAAAGCATTATGCCTGACGGCGATATTGGGCGTTCTTGCGCAGCCGAGCGCGTTAGGTCAGAGAGGCTTGCCGGCTCCGTTCATCAAGCCGGGCACGGAACTCACGAAAGGGCATCCGAATCTTTCTGATCCGTTGATGTACAGCGAGCTTGTGGACGAGAGCTTTGCGACGACGTCTCCGATTAAACAAACGGAAGGCTGCAAAGTTCTCGAAGAGTGGCAACCAGTTGTGGTTTCTGAGGATCACTGGTTTTCGGTTGCGACGGATCGTCGCCCGGCGGCTTACGAACTGGTCGGAGTCCTTGCTGTCGCGGGCGATACGAACTGTGTGAAGCCCGGTTATCCAATGAGGATTGTCGCGCTGAACATGCCGAGTGGAATTGCAAGAGTGCTTGGCTGGTTCTACCCGACGTCTATTGTCGGTCCACGGCCTGAATATATCTCGCAGCAGGAAACTCTGTTGGTGTCGGCGGGTTTGATGGGGACGAAAGCTCAACCTGTTTTTGTAACGGGAGCTGTCGTCAGGGTTTCGCCGGTCGAAGAAATGCTCATTCATGCTCCGAGAATGGTTGGCGCGCGCATGATCAACCGCACTCAGATGGAGGCCGCGATCGCGGAAGGTACTCCTATCGTCGATGTTAGACCGAGGGCTCAGTTTGATATCGCGCGAGTGAAGGGCGCGATTCACGTTCCGTACACGCCCGGGCCGCGCATGCATCTCCTGGAAGACTACGCGTCGTATGTGAAGAGCGGCGATGCGTTTGATATCCGGCGTGTACCACCCAACAAGGATGCTCCGGTGATTCTTATCGGCGAGAGCTGGAACAGCGATAACGTGTATCGTGCGGCGGTCGTTCTGCGTTCCGAAGGGTGGAAGAAGATATTTATTTTCCACGAGGGAATGGACTACTTTCTGGGTTTGAACCGAATGCCTCCGATGCACATGCGGGCGGCAAGAATTTTACATAACCTCGAAGCGGCGGCTTTCATTGCAAACAAAAGCAATCAGGCTCAAGTTGTGGACGTTCGTTCGGATGTCGAGTTCGCGGCGGGAGCGATTCCTGGAGCGTACCTTGCCCCTTATCGAGAGCGCCGCGATTTGCCGATGAGAACTCCCGGGTTAAGCGGACCGGCGCTGTTGGAATACGGTGATCAGTGGGTACCGCCCGCGGGGCTCTCAAAAACTTTGCCGCTTGTTATCGTTGGAGAGAGTCGTTGGGACTGGAGAGGTTATAAGGCGGCGCTTGTCGCGCGCGCGTTAGGGTTTCAAACGGTTATTTGGGCGCGTTCGGGGATGGATCAATGGGCGAGCGGGGTTGACCGTTCCCCACTCACGACAGTGATTAAACGACCGTACCCTTTGCCGGATGGGTTTGTCGGAGGCCCTGGGAAATGAACGTTAATCTCGAGCGACTCTCTTTGTTCCAACAGCTTCATATTTACGGTGATCTGATACCGCTTCAAGCGACCGTGGACACGGACGCCTTGGAACGTGAACTCGAACCATTTTCTGAGAAGTGGATTCAGTATAATCCGAAGAAAACAAATAACCCGCGCATGGGTCTCTCGGTGACTTCGCTTGATGGCGGAATGAGTGGAGTTCCGGATCTCTATTCGATCTATGAATGGTCCAAAGAGACGGGAAAAAAAGTTTCGGAGCGCGACTTCAATCAACCGACGGACGCCTATCGGGCTTGTCGATCGATTCATCATTTGGTCGAACCGTTCTTACCGGATGTCGGGCGTTGTCGTTTTGTAAAGTTTCAGCCGGGCGGGCACTTTCCACCTCATCGAGATGGTTCTGTTAGTTACGTCGTTCCCGATTATTTTCGCATCTTGGTGCCTTTGACCAATACAAGCGCGGACACCTTTCACTTTATTCTTGATGGCAAGCTTGTGGCCTATGAACCCGGCCGTGCGTATCTGTTTAATGCGCTGAAGACGCACTCGGTAGTCAGTTTCGCGCCCGATGTCTTAACGCTCGCGGTGAGCGTTGCACTGACGCAAGAAAACGTCACCAAGGCGGTCAGGATGTTCAAGGTCTACTGATATCAGTGTACTGAACTCAAGAACGTCGAGATCTCGTGCGACATCGACTTGATCTCGTTTAGTCCGTCGAGATGACCTCCGGTCGTGGTGATTTCGGCCGCGGTGACATCAAGACCGAGCTCTCGCATCTCCTTGATTCCTTGAAGAGCGTACTCTGGATAAAGAAGGCGATCGCCTTTGGCGTAGATCCACAGAACCTTGGCTTTCAATTGTTTCTTGATGGAGCGTACATCAAAAAGCTGAACGGCTTTGGCCATTCTGAGAAAGCTGTTCGCATCCGCGAGGGCCGAGCGAGCGATGGCCGTTTGTTCCAGAGCCGCTTCGACGGAAAAAAGATTGCGCATGCCGCCCTCGGGAGGGAGATCGCGATCGTGAGCGCGACGTTGAAAGCTGCGTTCGGCCCAGTCAGGGGCAAGGGCCGTGAGCGTGACGAGTTCAAACGCGGCGGCTAGCCCCTTGGCGGGGGGATTCTTCGGGTCGTACTGCCCCTCTTTGAAAAGTGGATCGAGTAGGATTGGTGCGCACCACTGCTTCAGCATTGCAACCAGGTAGGGGCCGTTTGCGAGTCCGCCACCAATGACGCCGAGGATTCGTTGAACGTAGTCAGGAAAGCGCGCTCCCCATTCGAGCGCTTGCATTGAGCCGAGCGATGGACCCGCGACCGCGTGCAAGGACTCGATGCCGAGATAGCGACAAAGAGAGTACTGAGCGCGAACGAAATCACCGATGGTGACAACGGGAAATTCGGCGCCGTAAGGACGGCCCGTATCGGGGTTCAAAGAAGCGGGGCCGGTTGTGACGACCATTGGATTTCCAGGGCTCACGTTTGTGAGGCTGTCGACGCCGACGACGAAATACTTGTTGGTGTCGATGGCCTTGCCGGGGCCGATGATGGAATCCCAATAACCCGGTTCGGCGTCGCTTTCATGATAACGGCCGGCCGCATGGGAGGAACCTGTGAAATAGTGAAGAATCAAAATCGCATTGTCGCCAGCGGCGTTGAGTTGACCATAGCATTCATACCCCATGACGACATTTTTTAGGGTTTGTCCGCCTTCGAGCTCGAACTCGGGTAGAGTGAAAACTCTTTTTTGGACGAGGGTTTCAGACGTGAAAACGGGTTCATTCTGTG
>JAVFAU010000059.1:0-8599 GCA_034002335.1 Bdellovibrionales bacterium
TGGGCGAAGACGAAGCACGTGCAAGCATGAACGTCGCGAGCGAATTCTCGCTTAGTGGAATGCGGTTTGCGATGGAGACGGGATACACGGTTCTAGGCTCAATTCGGATTCTAAATCCGAAAACGATTTAGGCGACTTAAAAGTCCGCTCGCGCTTCGGCCGCTAAGCATGCTTGGCCGGAGCCGTAAATTTGTTTTCGTATTTCGCTTCGCCTTGAACTCCACCCGTCCACCATGTCTTGAGACTGCGATTCGCGCGCGGCTGAACATCGTATCGAGCCATCACGACCTAGCTGTTCTGACTTGCAGCAGTGCTAGCCCTGTAGGCTGTTGCCTGCAAGGCTAGCGCGTCTTCTCGGAAATTCACGTCGTTTCATTTGAAACAAAATATATACTTAAGACTATGTTTTCACTTGATTTTATTTACTATTTGTCATGTTTTTAACGTGATAAACTTGACTTATTCTGGGCATTGGCCGATACTATCTGTATGGAATCTCTGAGAAAAGTCTCGTATTCAGTCTGGCGCAAGTTTGAAACTCGAGGCCCCGGAACGACTCTCGCGTTTCGTGATTTCGAGGGACTACCATCAATGGCCGTAGCAAAAGCCTTGAGTCGACTCGCCAAAGAAGGAAAAATCGTTCGCGTAAAGAAGGGACTCTATCACTTCCCGAAGACCACCATTCTCGGCAAGACCACGCCTTCACCAAACGAGACTATCATTTCATCTAAATCCGGAGAGAGCCTGGTCCACCACCCCGCTGGCGCGGCCGCCGCGTACAATTTAGGGGTGACGACGCAAGTCCCTGCCGAAATCGTCATGGTCGGTGCCACCGGACATCGAAGTCTTTTGATCGACGGAGTTCGAGTGAAACTCAGACGCCGAGACAATCGGCATTTGACCTCGATCACGGAAAAGGAATTCTTCATCATCGAAACAATGCGAAACATTCGGAGAATTCCTGGCGCAACAAGTGCTGATGCGATTCCGATTCTGAAAAAAGAAATCAAAAAGGCAGACGCAGAAGCTCTCACTCGAGCGGCTCTCAAGGAACCGCCTCGGGTCCGCGCTCTTCTCGGTGCAATATTCGAAGATCTTAAAATCGACAAAGAACTCAGAGAAAAGCTAAAGTTTTCGCTCAATCCACTGACGTCTTTTAAGTTAGAGGTCGGCGCTGAGCTACGATCGGCGAAGAACTGGAGAATGACTTGAGTTACCTATTTCAAAATCCAGACTTCTCCGACTTGATTTCTCAAACGACCCAGAGGCTGCTGTGGGTAAACTAAATGGCACGTTGACTGCTCATACCAACTAGGACTGACGTACCAATACGTCTAAAAATAATGCTCACTAAAACTATCAAGATCGTCGGTCGGTCGGTCCTTTTTAACGGCTTGTTCGGGGGCTGCGAAGAAAACATCTAGGACTCTGTCGGGGTAGCCTTGATACTTTTGCTGCATATGCCCCCAGCCTGGAAGCTTGGCCGGAGCCGTAAAGTTGTTTTCGTACTTCGCTTCGCCTTGAACTCCGCCCGTCCACCACGTCTTGAGACTGCGATTCGCGCGCGGCTGAACATCGTATCGAGCCATCACGACCGCACCAGCCTGACCTTCAATGTAAACAGCCTTCCCTCGATGATCCAAGAAAACGACAAACTTGTTCGTCTTAAACAGACCAGCGCAAACATCTCCACGCGCATGGCCAGTCACCGTGACTGCGGTGACCCCAAGAACAGTCGCACTCGCGACAAGAATCGATTTCAGCATGAGTGGCTTTATCAAAAGTACCTCGGGTCGGATCAGATATTCTTCACGTCTCAAACAAGCGATGAGGCTGAGCAAGGCGCGGACCGGTTAAACCGAATGAGATCGGATTGAAATATTCCCAGGAACGATCTGACAAGAAGACGAAACAGTCAAGAGGGCACTATTTTCAGAGGTGTCTTAGATTTCGTCGCTTTTACCGCGCCGGCCTCTCGCCTTAGGCTCTTCTCTATTTTGCCTATTTCGAGCTTACGCAGCTACCGTTCATTTTTCTGAGGTGAGGGGTTTGCGGGTTTTCCGCGACCGCTCGATACGCGCCACTCGCATCAAATTCACGCAAAACTTTGATCGTGATGTTATCGGCGCCAAACCCTTCGTCCAATTGAAACGCATATAGAAACTCGGATAGCCCTAAGGAAACATTGGGAACCTGACGAGCCGGCGTGCCCTGAAACGCCACATACGTGTAAAGGCCAAGATCACCATTCTCCCGAAGCTCCGTCTTCGACATCAAGATAGGAACCCCGACAAAACCAAACGAACACTCCAGAGTCGAAGACGTCACGACACTCGCCTGCGCTTCTTTTAAAAGGTTAGCTACCGGCAGAGAGTGCGCAGCCGACAGAATCAGAGCCATCAAACCGATCTTTGTTTTCTTACTCATGTCCAAAAGCTTAAGTGCCTCAAAAGGCCTTGTCTATGACACAAAATCACTAGATTCGGGCAGGGGCTCCCATATTGCGCAATCGGCCTCAAACGACCACTCCCAAAGAACCCATAAAATCCACATCCAGCAAGCATTTCAGCAGCATTCATTCTAGAAGAAATACACTTCACGAGTAACTCAGACCCTTTTACCTCAAGGTAATATAAACGCTCTCCTTAAAGTAAAAAGGGAGTTCTTCTCATGAAATTCAATCGTCTTCTTTCAATTTGCTTCACGGTTGTCATCGCGTTCCAAGCGCAATCCGTGCTCGCTGACGAATGCTCTTCGCTTCAAGAAACTGCGGATATCAAGGCTGATCTCTCTTCAAAGATGGATGCGGTACAAGCCTTGACGGACTTCTTGGACCTGCCTCTCGAGTTCCAACCAAAAACATTGGAGTGCGGGCCAAGGCTCTTATGACAATCATGCATGGCACATCCGAGCTAGGTGATTTGAAAATACGAGGCCAGCCGCCAAATGTTCGTCTCCACAAGCTACAAGGCGATCGTCAAAATCGGTGGAGCGTGACGATTAGGCTTCCTTGGTGCATTACGTTTGAGTTTCGGGCTGGTGAGTTTATCGACGTGAAGATTGAGAACTACCACTAAGAGGTGCTTATGATTAAAAATCCGAAACCGATGCATCCAGGCCAAGTTCTGAGCGAAGTCTACATGAAAGAAATGGGACTCAATCAGTCTCAGCTCGCCGAAATGTGCGGATGCTCACCAAGAAAAATTAACGAGATCGTCAATCGTAAGCGAGCCGTATCTGCTGAATTCGCAATCGTACTTGAAAAGGTGCTCGGAACGACCGCCGAAATGTGGGTGCGCATTCAAGCCGAATACGATCTCTGGGTCGCACGGCAAAAGGCGGCGTAGCTGCCCCATTCACCACACTACCGCTCAAGGCTACAACTGATTCGGAAGAGGCGGCGGTCGGGGGCGGATGGAGTGCTCACGACGGAAAATGAACTCATCGAGATTTTTGGTACGGAGGTCGCCCCGGGCTTGAGATTGTCGTCATCAAGAGCTGTCGCGGCACTTTGCTGCGGATGAAGAAACGTTCTTCTTCCGATGGTTGCGCTGCATGTGGAACGCTCAGCTCCTTGCTCGCGGGCCGCTCGGGTCGGCACGGTGGTTAACAGGATGTTTCGATCTTGGATCTTAATCGCCACGGCTCCCAGTCGAACCTCACGATTGTCGGTCACTCGAAACATCATCTCGGCATGAAGCCCTGGCGTATGACTCGAAGTCAGCGCTCCGTCATATCGAGGGTCCCATTCCGAATAGGCGCAGCGAACTTGATGCATCTCAGGTAAAATCCGATCCAGCGTTCGGTCGAGCGGACCGGCAGCGCTCGCAACCGAAGCCGCCCCAAAGACAACCGACGAAACAACCAGCGAAAGGCCGAACGATCTAAAATTCGTGAAATTGCGCATAAACGTTCCTCCTCGAGTCATCTCGAGAGAATCGTTCTGCGTGATGCATACCAACTCAATAAGGTCGCGAGCGGAAACTCACACCACATAGAGCCCGAAGCCCCATATCGATAGTTTAATTTTTTGACGAAACGGTGACGAGAATGAGCCCCCGCCCTAGCGGCTCATCACTCCGACAAATGCGAGGCCACACGAAGCTCCAGAGAGGGACTTAACCCCATCGTCATCCAGCCGATTGTGCCATCGGCGTTAACAAGAACGATCGTCGGCGTGACGGCGGCACCATAAGCCGCACCCGCCCGGCCTTCTGGATCGAGCGCGACCGAAAACCTATACTCACGCTCGACGGCAACCTGCTTTACGAGCTCCGCCTCTTCTCCAACGGAAATCGCGAGCACTTGATCTGGCTTAATCTTGCCGGCCTCGACCATCTTATTAAGACGCGCAAGTTCAACCTTGCACGGCGGACACCACGTCGCCCAAAACACGAGTACATGCGGTTGCGAGAGCGGAAGCTTCAGTGAAGAGCGCGTATCAAGAGCCAGAACTTCTCCCGACGGAGCCCCTTGCCCCTTCTTCTGCCACATCTTCCAATACATCGGACCCTGCTTGACCACGACAAACGCAAGAACCGCGATGAGTACGATGTTTCCCAAGTGCTTCTTCAAAACTTTCATGAATGCCATAAAACGAACCCGCCTTACAGACGACTCTACGGCAAATTCGTGATTTCACCAAACGTCGTATCCAAACGTTTAAGAAATGGATTGTCGCTTTCTATGAAACCGTGACCGACCACGAAAACCGACGACGCCAACTCCTTTTCAGGCAGAGTCTTTTCTTCGACCGAAGCCACCTCGCTCATGAGTTTAAGCAAGCTCTCGATCTCCTTTTCCCATTTCTGGTATGAGACTTTCGACATCTTCAGAACTTGGCCGGAGTAACGAACCGACTCCCTCTTTTTGGAGACTTCACGTTCCGAAGCCGAAAGGCCCGCATGTATGAACTCGACAAAAAACTTTGAGTAACGCTGAATAAAGCTCTCGAAATAAGCCTTGGCCAAAACACCACGGCCGAAACTTGGCATGTCCCGAAAGGCAGACTTCACCTTCGTTTTCCCGGTCACGCGAACAGTCCCTTGATTTTCAAGTCCGATAAGATACTTATCGGTCGAGCGTCGGTTCAAACCGTATTTCTCGGCTATCTGAACCGGCGAAAGCCCTTCGCAGATCTTGAGAAAGTAAGCGAAGTAGTTTGGGTTTTTAGCAAAAAACTTTTCCTGCTCTTCGGTGAATCGCTCGTCTTTATTTTCACCGATCTCGGCGATCTTCGCGAGTTGCTCGAGACTCAAATCAAGCAACTCGCAAATTTCCAAAAGCCGACCGACCGTTATTTCTTCGGCCCCCAGATAACGCTTCACCGTAGGAACCGAAACCTTCAGATGCTTGGCCAGGTCCTCGTAAGTCATTTGCTTTTTCTTAAGCTGCGTTTTTAAAGCCGTCTTGATTCGCTGTGATTGTACTTCAATCATTTCCCGTTCTTCCCCATCCCGTAACCGAAAGTTTCGCAAACTCACGTTCGAGGCGCGCCTGCTCCAAATCGCGAATATCGACCGACCCAAGCGAATCCGTCTTCACGTTGAACACACCTTGAAACGTCTTGATCAACTTAAGCCCTACTAGCCAAACTTGTTTCATCTCGCCCTCCGATGAACCCAAGCTGAAGTATTTTTCAGGGCTTTACCACGGCAAAACCGAAGGTATCAAAATATGATACTTTTTCGAATAAAAAGGTTATACGACTGCTCTCATGGATGCGCCCCTTCTCTCTGACCTACTAGAAAAAGACTCACACCCTCAGCCCTTGGGACTTCCCGATGTTTTCGGCGACCAGAGTCTTTTGGTTAAAAATCGTATTTTTCGAGCCATTCGCACCCACGCCTCTCAGCTTGGCTACCGATACTCCAACCAGCGTCCCGAAAATTACGAAGCTCTTCCCTTTACGACACTCGAAGAAATTCTCGCACATAAAGAAATCCCGATCGTTCACAACAAACGGGCGCTCGAAATCGTCGCAGAGAAAGTGCCGTCGGCGACATGGCTTGATATTGCCGATGGTTTTCGTCGCTGCTTCGCCTTTCACGAATCCTGCCACGCCGTCGCCCGTGCGGCATTCACCAAAACAACCGACGCGTCGTCAGCGGGCGAACGTGTGTTGCGCATCATGCTCGAAGAGTCTTTTACAAACACCTGCGAGCTTTTCGGCATACTCGACTGCGAAGACCTCGCGGATCTTGCCATCTACGAAGCAAACTCTTACACGGCTCTGTGGGAAGCAAAAGAGTTCGTCGAAGCGGTCCATAGCCACGCTGCTCCCGCTTTTACCTACGTTCTTTTGCACTACCTTCGCGCAAACTTCTTAGCGCAAGACGAACCCTCGCAAGAAGAAAATGAACTCATGCATTCAATCGCGGGCCTCGAGAACACATCGATTGATCGCGAAGCACTCGAAACCCTGGCTTCGTTCGCTTATACCCTCGACGAAAACTTTCGCCTCACGACAAGCCGGCTTCACTTGCGACTCTTAGGGCTCCCGGCAGATCTCGACACCAGGTCGCCGATTCAAGAACTCACGCGCAGCCAAATTAAAAACCTCCAAGAACTTGTCGCAAGCGTGACTTCGTCATATCGGGACATTTTGGCCGAATAAAAGTTCTCATTGAACTCACGCTTAAGAGGATAGATATTCCCGAAGCATGTCTGACTCAAACGATCCAACAAACACGACCAACCACTACCAAGAGCTTGGCGGAGCCGAAGGCGTCGAGAGCCTCGTGCGTGAGTTTTATCGCCAGATGGATACACTTCCTGAAGTCGCAGGCATTCGCGCCATGCACCCTGAAAACCTCGAGACTTCCATCGAAAAGCTCTATTTTTTTCTCTCAGGTTGGCTCGGTGGACCTCAGCTTTATTGGGAGAAATACGGCCATCCACGCCTACGCATGCGCCACATGCCCTTTGCGATTGGCCATAGCGAGAGCGATCAGTGGCTTCTTTGCATGGAGCGCGCTCTTGCCGTGCGCCAGGTCCCCACGGCACATGCCGTGTTCCTGATGGATGCTCTTCGCAAAGTCTCGCTTCACATGATCAATCGCTAGCCGGAGACGCCTGACTCAGAAAGGCCCGAAAGATTCTGTGCGGCCGTCGGCGGCAAGAAGGTGTCTTTCAAGGTCTCGATCATTTGCCGATTGCTGCTATAAATTTCGCGATTCACATTCAGAAATGTCGCAATCGGCACATCGGTTTCGGATCGAATTTCCGGCGACTGGTAAATCCACTCGTTCACACGTCGGTACGCCTGTTCGTTATCGCTCGAAATACGCGCCAACTCTTCGAAAATCACCTGCTTGTTCGCCGTCTGCCAGATACGCCCCATACGTTCGTTAACCGGTCCATAATCCTCGCTCAGCTCGGCCCAAAGCCCATCGGCCCATGGAGCCACCGATTGGCGAAACTCCTTGTGATTGTGTTGAATATCTTTGGTCGCCTTGGCCGCCTGCACACCGTTGCGAAGAGCCAAAATATACTGATTCAAGGCTTCTGATTCTTCGGCCGCCAACTCTTCTTTTTGCAAACTCACGAAGTAATCAAGAAGCTCCCCTTCGATTCTCTTGATAAGTTCGTATTCCTTTCCGATGTCCTCTTCTTTCATAAAGAGATTGATCAAAGGAATTTTCAAACCGACTTCTGACACCTTCTGTTCGGACTCCTGAAAGCCGATGAGCCGTGAGTGGAAGCGATAAACACGCTGAGAGAAACCGCGCAGCTCAAGACGAACGGCCTCGAGCGCCGCCTCGGGCACCTCCGTTCCGACTTTGTGAATGAACGTGCATGCCCACTTTTGGCCGTTGTAGTGAAAGCGATTGAGAAACCCTTCAAACGAGCCGAGAAACGGAAGAAAGAAAAGAATCGCAATCAGGTTAAACAGACTGTGAAACATCACAAGCGACATCAAAGGGTCCGTGATTCCAAACCCCTCGCCGATGAGCGAGAGGAGCGGTTTCAAGAAAACGAAGGCCATTACCGAGGCCGCAGCACTAAAGAAAAAGTGACCAAGGGCCACGCGCTTTTTAATGGCGCTCCCGCGAGCGGCTCCGATTAAAACCGTGATCGTGCTTCCGAGATTCGCGCCGACAATGATGCCGGCCGCCGCGCTAAGATCAAACATCCCCGCGTGCAAAGCGCTCAATGTGATCATCATCGTGGCCGTGCTTGATTGAACGAGTCCCGTAAAAAGAAATCCGAAAATGGCAAACGCCCAAACCCCGTACCCGCTGATCAGCGAAAGATCGACCGCACGCGAAAGGTTCTCCATGCTTTCCTTCATAAAAGAAAGACCCATGAAAAACAGACCGACGGCGATGATGAACGCGAAAACATGATAAAGAACGTAACGACGACTCAGAAAAACCAAGCCCAATGTTCCCAAACCGATCATCGGGTAAACGAACGAGTCGATGCTGCTTCGACCGAAGCCCAAGACCGTGACGAGCCAACCCGTAAAAGTCGTGCCCAGGTTCGCACCGAGAACGATGCCAAGAGAGTTTGAAAGCGTGATGATACCCGCACCCGCAAACGCAATCACCATGAGCAAAACGACAGCGCTGCTCTGAAGCACGATCGTGGCCAAAGC
>JAVFAU010000060.1:0-8550 GCA_034002335.1 Bdellovibrionales bacterium
TCTTCCGAGATCGATGATGGCGAGAACGCGTTCTGTTTGCAGATCGCCGCGATGGAAGATTTCAGAGAACAGCGCGCTGCCAATGAGTACTGTCGTGTCGGCGAGGCCACAGCCGTAACCGAATTCTTCGGAGCCGGTTTTGAGCGGGCGCTGAGCTTCGACGGCACCCGGTGAAAGACAGGTCACACCTGTTCCACGGCTTGAGACGTCCCAGGTTTTGCCGCGATATTCGACCGTTCCATTCCAGATACCGCGTCCGTCACCCGATGTGCGGCCTTGTTTGTCTGCGTGTTGCAACTGAAGGTAGCGGGTCGCCATGTACTTGTGCGGTTTCAAAAGATCCGGAGGAACACTTGGTCCGTGAGCTTGATCCCACTCGTTCACGATTTGCAGACTGAATGTCTCGATGATTTTTTTGTCGAGTTCCGGCGTCAGCTTATGCGGATGATCGGATGCGATTAGTCCCATCTCTTTTGCGAGTTGGAAGTTGAACCAGAGAACCTGGCCGCGTCCCAGTTTTCGAACGGGATACGAGACGTGACCCTCGGGCATCTTATCTTGCCAAGGGTGCCGGCCATCGATTTGGTTAAAGCTGTCGTAACTCCACTTCTTCTCTTCTTTTTTTCGAAGATTAGAGTGTGAGACGGGCGAAAGTTATGTAGGTCGTGTTGCAAATCGTTTTGACATCGCAATGACTGTATCGGCGCGATACGTCTCGACTTGAGGCCCTAGACGAACGATTGGGAATATTTTCGTCTATGTCCAAATGATCGCGGCTAGGCCGCCACCGGGAGTCGTGGCGTTGGTCATCTGTCCCTGATAAATGCGCGCACAGGCGATACGCACCTGATCGCGGAAGGCGAAGAAACGGAGGTCGTATTTGAATTCGGTCTCCTCGCCGGTTGGATTCACAAGTCGTACCGTAGGGGCGGGAACGAAGTCTTGAGCGAGTGAGTCGCTCAGAAGCATTTCTTGAAAGGCGCCGCGCGAGATGGAGGAGCCGCGATAAACACCCTTCCCGCCGTACGCATTGCGTGGTTTGAACATCAGTTTTTTGCGTTCAGCCCACAGAGCGTCGGGATCGAGTTCGCCGACTTCGCGAGTTCGAAGCACGGCGCTTCTTAAGAACGCGCTGTCGTCGGAGCTGATGCCGTACGATTCAAAAATGCCATCGCGCGACCATTCAACGAGTCGGTTTTTGTCGGCGAGAAGACGATAGTCGTACGGATTGGGCGTGATGACGCAAGATCGGGTTCGGAAGGCCTCGTTCAACGCTTTTGATTGAGGTTCTTCAAAATAGAAATCGGTCGTGCGGTTGTAGACGAGATCAATCGGGCCAAATGAGTCGGCCCAGAGTTTTCCGTCGCGCATTTCAAGACGTGCGCGATCGACGATCCTCACTTCCGCGCCGCATTTTTCAAAAAGCTCCTTATAAAGAAGGAACTCGACGAAGAGCTTCTGTTTTTCCGGCTCTTCATCTGTGATGACGACACGGGTGCCGCTGAGTGGTCGTCCCAGGGCTTCAGCGAAATCGATCATGAATTTTTCTTTGAGGCATCCGGCGATTCCCTGACGACAAATCATGATGTCGGTCAGAAGACTCATGGACGCGTTCGTATTGATCTCGATGAGCTTCAGGTGGCCAGGGTTTTCTTGTGGTGAGCGCCCTTCGTAATCAATGTGAAAGTCGTAGGACATCAGAACAGAAGGATCGTCACTCGATGCAGTCCCTGTCTCTTGGTTCCAATCGGGGAGAGCGGGTGGGATCTTGAGTAGTTGCGAGGCGACGGCCAGGTTCTCTCGGACTTGCCCGTGGAAAAGAGAAACGAGGCGTTCGGCCTCGTTCTTGAGTTGCACCGGCAGCTTCAACGCAACCGGCGCAACGAGTGAAGGTATGACGAGCGAACGAAGGTCATGCTCTTGAGCCGTTTTCGGATATTCGAGAGTGAGACGTTCGAGAAACTCGTCGTAGGTCACTGTGTCCTCGGTTTACGCTTTGATGTGCGCGGAGCCTTTTTTCCAGCCCGCGCCGCAGAGTTCACCCGATTGAAGACCTTGAAGCACACGCAGGATCTCGTTTGCATCGCGGCCGACGCTTAGGTTGTGAATGCCCATGTACTGTACTTTCTGTTCTGGATCGATGATGAACGTTCCGCGTGTCGCGATTCCCGCGTCTTCAAGAAGAACGCCGTAGTCGCGAGAGATGCGCTTTGTCGTATCCGCGAGAAGTGGGTAGTTCAGATCGCCAAGATCATCTTTGATCCAGCGCTTGTGCGCGTGTTCAGAATCGATGGAACAGCCGAGAACTTCCGCACCGGCTTCTTTGAAGGCGTTCAGATGATCGCGGAATTGCGTGATCTCAGTCGGGCAAACGAAAGTGAAATCAAGAGGGTAGAAGAACAAAACGACCCATTTTCCTTTGTAGTCCGCAAGGCTGACTTTTTTGAATTCGCCGCCGTTCACGACCGCAGTTGTTGTAAACAAGGGAGCTGGTTGACCGATCATAGCCATGAAATCCTCCTGAGTTTTTGAGAAAACTTTGGTTTTCAAATTGGTTTTCAAAGTAGATGTACTGTTCTAAAGGGTGCGGTAGAGACGGGCAAGCTAAAGGCACGGAGCAAAATGAAGATTATCACTTGGAACGTGAACGGAATTCGAGCAGTGGGAAAAAAGGGGTTCGTACCCTTCGTCGAGCGCGAAAACCCCGATATTCTGTGTCTTCAAGAGACGAAGGCGCATTTTGATCAAGTCGAGCCGAATATCCGCGTGCCCGCCGGCTTTCAGGGGACTTGGTCGTCGGCAATCCGAAAAGGTTATTCCGGAGTTGCGACTTTCTTGAATCCGAAGTGCACGGCGCCTCCGGTTTCGATCGAACCGAGTGTGGGCATTCAGGCTTATGACGACGAAGGGCGTGTTGTCGTTTCGGATCACGGTCCGTTTCTGCTTTACAATATTTATTTTCCCAACGGCGGGAGCGGTGACGAGCGCCATCGGTTCAAACAAAAGTTTCTGCAAGATCTCAATGCCGTGTTGAAAGAAAAAATCGCGGCGGGCCGCGAGATCGTTGTTGTCGGAGACTACAACGTCGCGCATCGCGAACTCGATGTTTACGATCCAAAGAAGCTGGCAAATGAGAGCGGTTTTCTGCCGGAAGAGCGCGCGTGGTTCGATACGTTTCTTGAATTGGGTTTCGTCGATGCGTTTCGACATTTTCACCCCGACGAGAAGGGCGCCTTCACGTGGTGGAGTTATGTCGAGCGCGCGCGACCTGTGAATCGCGGCTGGCGAATTGACTACATCTGCGTGACCAAAGGACTTGTGCCGGCTTTGCGCCGAGCCGAAATTTTAGATGAGGTCGAAGGGTCGGATCACTGTCCCGTGATGGCCGAGTTCGACATGGCGGTGTTAAAATGATTTTTCTTATTCTTCTCGCGCTGCCGTTTGTTGAAATCGCGCTCGCGATATGGGTTTTCAAGACGATCGGTTTTGCGAACGGGTTTTTCTTGTGGCTTGCGGGCACCGTGCTCGGGTTCGGTTTGCTTAAA
Source organism: Bdellovibrionales bacterium (assembly GCA_034002335.1). GTDB lineage: Bacteria > Bdellovibrionota > Bdellovibrionia > Bdellovibrionales > JAMPXM01. The sequence goes on from JAVFAU010000060.1 coordinate 3,546, forward strand.
ACTTCCGGCTTACGTGTTTCGATGGGCTTGGCGCAGGCGATGCGCGAAGGAAAGCGGCCGGAACTTGCGGCTCTCGAGGGAGCCCTCGTGGGTTTCGCCGGCTTTCTGTTTTTGATGCCGGGTTATCTCTCAGATATGTTTGCGGTCCTTCTGCTGGTTCGTCCGCTTCGACGCTTGGTCGCCAAGCGCCTGATTGCGGGTATCGTCACGCGTAGTGGTTTGGGTGGGTTTCGGGTGTTTAGCACTGGGGGAGCGGGAGCGCAGCCGCATCGGGCGGCGGAGTATGATCTGACCGATGTCAACGATGCCTCCCGGGCGATTATCGATGTCGAACCCATAGACGTGGATGATGAGTCGAAACCCCGAAATGGCCAGTGAGTTCCGGTATCTACTATGTGCTCGGGGGCATGTGTTTGGTGCCGCGCTCTTTGGAGCTTGGTTTGAGTTCGGCCCGTAGTTTCGTAAAAACTGTCGAATTTGTGTCGTAGTTTCTCTAGTTTTGCGAACAATTCCCTCAAGCTCGGCCTAGGTCCTGACCGATAAGCCTAAAGTCGGTATCAAAGGGGGACTTGGTATGCCGCGCTTAGCAAGAGCCGTTTTCTTGGGAGCATTCGTAGGTGGATTCTGGGGCGTGCACGGCATGCCCGGTATGAGTTCGATTTCGAATGCGCAAGAAATCGTCCCGGATACTTTGGAGGTCGAGCAAGCAGCAATCGCGCAGGTAAAAGAGGGCGTTCGCGCCGAACCCGTGTGTGTCGTCTCGCGCTCCGCCCGTCTGCGCGCTCGGCCTTCTACAAACGCGCCGATCACCTGGAATGTCGGACGTTACATGCCGTTTGAAAGACTTCGTACCGAAAACGGATGGTCGCAAGTGCGCGATCTGCGAGGGCAGACTCATTGGGTGATTTCAAAAAATGTTTCACCCAAAGAATCATGTGTGGTCGTTCGTGCGAGAACAGCAAAGCTGCATCAGGGACCTGGGTATTCAGAGCCAGTCTCGGAGTTTGGTGTCGCTGATCGCTACATGCCATTTCGGCACGTCGAAAAAAAGGGGAGTTGGGTAAAGATCGAAGACGACTTTAAGGGAGTGTTTTGGACGCAAGCATCGAATGTTTGGACTCCCTGAAGAGGATCTTGATCTGTTCCTAACTCGCAATCCGTGGAGGAGTTGATTAGACCGTTCCTGTAAGGACTCGAGAATTGACGCGGCGTACTTCGTGTTAAAGGGCGATTAAGGTCCAAATATCAAATGCTTGAGTGATTACAGAAAATTTAAGATTAAGCTTGCGCCCGCGGTTGTGACTGTGGCTAACTTTCAAAGTTCCAAAATGGCACTAAGCCGAATTGGAACGAGCGACAATGGGTGTCTGCTGAGATCGGTACAAGTATGTACCAGTATGTATAGGGGGGGCTTACGATGGGGGCTATCGAAGCATCGCTGGTTCAGGAGTGTAAGGCGCTACTTCTCAACGCGAAGGCGGAAGTTTTAAACCGTGTTCGCAGCGCGCGCCAGGACCTGCATATCGAAGACAAGGGCGGAGACGAAGCCGATCAAACGGTTCGTGTTCTTGCCGAGGCAGAGACGCTGACTTTGCACGAGCGTCTTAGAACTCAGTTGGTTGAAATTGAAATGGCTTTGGCGAGAATCGAAAACGGTTCGTACGGCATCTGCGAAGAGACAGAAGAGATGATCGAGCCTGAGCGCCTTCGTGCGATTCCATGGACGCGCCTCTCGATTGAGGGTGCTGAAATGCGCGAATCTCTACAAAAGCGTTACGCTCGCTAAAGTTCATTCAAGAGAAGATACGTCGTTTTATCGGCCGGTTGCGACGTCTCGTTCCCAGAGGCGTTGCTCTTGAACCAGGCTTTCGTTTTCTTCACGAGGCCAGACGCGGCCTTTGTTGACGCCTGGGAAGAACGCCACGACGTCTTTTTTCCAAGCTTTCGCACTCATCGTCTCGGGCCAGAAAGGCCATGTTCGGCATTGAGTCGGTCTTGCTTCGTAAATCTCACAGCGGTTCTTCTTTAGAAAAACACAGGGCTTGGCGCCCGGATTTTTCGGATCGTCCGAGAGGCCGTCGATAAGGCGAAAAAGGCCCTCTTCTTTGATGCAAAAGGTTCTTGTGAATTCCACCGTGGGAATGCCGCGCAGCTTGGCCATGCGCTTGCGGTCCGCCGCGGTTACGTAAACGTAGCCGTATTCGCCGTGAGAAACGCAGCATTTGCCGGACCCCTGGCATTCAAAGCGAACACCTTTGGCGTACCACTCGCGCGCTGAGGATTTTTGTGACATGCCCTGGCTCCTTTTTACTTCGCGAGAGGTTGCGCGAGTCCATTTGTGATCGCGGCCCAGCCGCAGATCTTAAACAGCATACGGGCGCCGACGTTCGCGTCCCACTCGCCCGCGCCTTCTTCGGGCTCGGCGACTTCGTTGAGATCGAAACCGACAATGCGTTTGCCGTTCGCATGTAGGGCTGCGATGAGCGTTGCGGCTTGATCAAAGCTCAAGCCGCCCGGCACGGGTGTACCGGTATTTGGGCAAAGAGCCGGATCGAGGCCATCGATATCGAATGAAACATAAACATTCTGAGGCAGGTCCGCGATAATGGAGTTCGCGATCTGCGTGAAGCTTTCGCCTGCATCAAGGCGGCGCTTTAGGTGGCGATCGTAGTGGGTGACGATGCGGCCGCTTGCGATTTCGCCCGAAAGACCGCGTCTAGATTCGCTGTAGTCGTACTCGCCGCGTGAGAAATCGCGAATGCCGACTTGAACAAGACAGCGCGGGCCGATGCGTTCGACGACGTTATGCATGATCGAAGCGTGGCTGTGATTGTATCCTTGGTAGGCGTCGCGAAGGTCGGCGTGCGCGTCGATATGGAGCACGCCGAAGTCGCCCTTGTACTTTTTGTGAATGGCTTTGATGAGACCAAATGGTGACGAGTGGTCGCCGCCAACGAGTCCCGGAATTTTGCCGGCCTCGAGTTTGGCACTCGCTTGTTCTTCGACCCATTTGTTCAAGGCATCGGAACCCTCGTTGATAGCTTTGCGGATATTCTCGGCCGATTCGCCGTTTTCTTCGCCGGACTCGATGAGCTCGAGCCGTTCGAGCGCCGCCTCTTTGAGGCGTTCACTGCGTTGGCTCCATTCTTCGGAAATGTCGTCCATGTAATAACCGGCCGACCACGCATCGCCGGTTTCGATATCGAAGAGATCGACCTGGTGGCTTGCGCGCAAAACGGCGGCTGGTCCGAGGCTTGTGCCGCGTCCGTAGGAGGTCGTGACTTCCCATGGAACGGGGATGATGTGAATCTTCGCTTCGTCCGCCGAATACGGGAGGCCGAACAGGCCGCTTTCGGCGAGAGCTGTTGAGTTGGGATCGAATGTCACGTTTGATTGAGCTGCTGATGAAGCTGTTTCGTTTTCCTGCATGCGCCTTCTTTCGGAAATCCGATCTGATCGGTGTCGTAGGCGCACCATTTCTTAAATCACACGGTTCGTCAATGGTGCCGAGAAGACGCCGATGGTTGGTAAGTGGTGCCGAAATGACGATGCGTTATGCGTCCTGGAATTTGTCGCGTGCAGTCTTGGTCGAAGTCGCTTGATAAAGTAGTTCGTTTTGAACAGAATTTGCCGGTTCTTACTGTTTTTATTAAGAGCATTTTTAAAGAGCATTCCAAACCAAGGGAGAAGCTAAATGCGAGTTCATAGATTTTTTGCGAGTGCGGTTGCCGTCAGTGCAGTCGTAGCTGCTTTGACAGCGATAGCCGCTCAGGCTGAAACGCCGAAAGCGAACAACAGTGTCAAAGGCCTCGGCAACTCTGCGGCGCCTCAAGGTGGAACATTCTTCTACAACCTTGGCGTGGAGCCGACGACTCTGAACCCGATCACGGGAACGGATCTCTACAATCAGTATGTTCAAGCTTATGTCATGGATACGCTGATGAATCGCAACTATGAAACGTATGATTGGGATCCAGGCCTTGCGGAAAAAGTTGAGCGTTCAAAAGACGGCCGCGAGTTCACGTTCACGATTCGCCAAGGCGCGAAGTGGAGCGACGGCAAACCACTTACGGTTGAAGACGTGAAGTTCAGTTTCGACGTCATTTTCGACGACAAGTACAACGCGGCTCACCTTCGCCCGTACTACGAGAACATTGAAAAAGCGGAAATCCTTGGTCCGAACGTCATCAAGTTCGTAACGAAATCGAAGTTCTTTGGAAACTTCGACGTGATCGCGAACCTGACGCTCGTACCGAAGCATGTCTACGGTGACGCGGCCAAAGGCAGCAAGATGAACAAGACGATTCTCGGTTCGGGACCTTACGTCTTGAAGGAGTATCGCCAGGGACAATCGATCATTCTTGAGCGCAACAAAAACTGGTGGGGAAACGCGGTTCCTGAGCAGCGCGGTCGTTACAACTTCCAGACGATTCGCATGCGCTTCGACAAAGAAGAGAACTTGGTTCTTGAGCGTCTGAAAAAAGGCGAATTGGATTACGACGCTCTGACTCCCGAGGCGTTCTCGCAAAAAACAAACGGCGCTCCTTGGGGCACGACTGTTTTGAAAAAGCAGGTCGAGAATCTTCAGCCGAAGCCGTATGGTTACATTGGCTGGAACATGACGAAAGATATGTTTAAGGATAAGCGCGTTCGTCGTGCCTTGGCGCATCTCATGAATCGCGATGAGATGAACCGCTTGTTCCGTTTCGGCATGTCGCTTCCGGCGACGGGGCCTTGGTATCAACAGAGTGATTACGCGGACCCAAAGGTGAAGGCGATCGCGTTTGATCCGAAAAAAGCGGGCGAGATGCTTAAGGCAGCCGGTTGGACGGATTCGAATAAAGACGGCGTGCTCGATAAAGGCGGCCAGCCGTTTGAATTCACGTTGTTCTACGCAAACCGCGACACGCAAAAGTATTGGGTTCTTTATCAAGAGGACCTGAAAAAAGCGGGCATCAGAATGAACCTTCAGCTTCTTGAGTGGAACGCTCTTCTTAAGAATCTT
>JAVFAU010000061.1:0-8547 GCA_034002335.1 Bdellovibrionales bacterium
CTAAGGATCGCCGCGGGCCCCATGTATTCACCGCGGATGTAGATGTACGCTTTGTTCGACTTGATCGCGAACGCCGAGATCAACATTCCCTCGATCAATTGATGAGGAGCCTTCTCCATCATCACGCGATCTTTGAACGTACCCGGCTCCGACTCGTCCGCGTTGCAAAGAAGGTAGCGAGGCTCGCCGTTGTTCGGCAAGAAACCCCACTTCACGCCCGTCGCGAAACCGGCGCCGCCACGCCCGCGTAGACCCGACGCTTTGACTTCGTCGATAATCTTTTGCGGCTCCATTTTGAGCGCTTTCGCAAGGGTCTGATACCCACCGTGCTGTTTGTAGCCCTCAAGCGTTTTGTACTCAGGGTTGCTATAGTGTTCCGAAAGAGACTTTGTTTCCGCCATAACCCTCAGTGTCCTTTCGTTCCGCCCGCGCCAGTCCCAGACGACGCGCGAAGTTTGCGAACGAGTTCGATTCCTTTTTCCGTATTGAGGCTCTCAATATAAGGGTCGCGATTCACTTGAAGCATCGGAGCGGTGTCACAGCTTCCAAGACATTCGACTTTCGAGAATGTGAACAAGCCATCCGGCGAAATATCGCCAAGAGATTTGCAGCCCGCTTCTTTCATCATCGAATCGCAAAGTTCACGACCGCCGAGCATTCCGCACGTAAGCGTCGTGCACACCTGAATGTGGTGCTTTCCCACGGGCTCTTTATTGAACATCGTGTAGAACGTCGCGACTTCGTCGATCTGCGCCGCCGGAATACTCATGACTTCAGACAAGTGTTGAATGACTTCAGGGCTCACCCATCCGCCGTTCTCGTCTTGAGCGCGGTAGAGACAGCGAATAATCGCCGACTGCTTTGTTTCGTAGCGTTCAAGCTCCGACTTTACGTACTTTAGACCTTCATCCGAGAGTTTAAACATCGCGTCCTCTTATCGATCCAATTCGCCGGCAATCAAATTCATAGAACCCAAGATCGGAATGACATCCGATAACAGACCGCCGGTGATTTGGTCTGGGAATGATTGGTAAATCGCAAAGCATGGTGGGCGCACCTTCAAGCGGTACGGACGACCACTGCCATCACTGACGAGATAAAAACCAAGCTCGCCGTTTGGCGCTTCGACCGCATCGTAAAGCTCACCCACTGGCGGACGAAGACCCTTGATGACCAACATGAAGTGGTTCATAAGGCCTTCGATGTTGCCGTAAACGTCTTTTTTCTCTGGCAACACGATCGACTTGTCGCGAATCGTGTAATCACCATCCGGGATGTTCTTGCAGGCTTGCTCGACGATCTTAAGCGACTCGCGCATTTCCGCGAGACGAACGAGATAACGATCGTAAACATCGCCCGTCGTTCCAACCGGAATCTTGAAGTCGTACTGCTCGTAACCGTAGTACGGCTGCGTTTTGCGAAGATCGAGCCCTAGGCCAGCCGCACGCAAAAGCGGTCCCGTGTAACCCCAGCTCAACGCGTCTTCAACCGAAATCGCGCCGACGTTCTGCGTGCGCTGTTGCCAAATCTTGTTCTCAGTCAAAAGACCGTCGACGTTGTCGATCCCTTCGCGAATCTTCTTGCAAGCCGCGAGTACGTCGTCGAACCAGCCGTCCGGAGCGTCTTGCGCCATACCGCCGATTCGGGTCATCGAAACCGTCAAGCGCGCGCCGCAAAGCTTTTCAAAGAGCGTGTAAACAAGCTCGCGCATCGTGAAGAGATGGAAGAAGCCCGTGAGAGCGCCAAGGTCGACGCCCATCGCGCCCAAGCATACGAAGTGGTCGATGATGCGCGAAAGCTCGCACAAAATAACCCGCATCGTCTGCGCACGCGCCGGAATTTCAACGCCCAACATCCGCTCGACCGCCTTGCAGTAAGCGACGTTGTTCATCGGCGCCGAACAATAGTTCAAGCGATCCGTGTACGGAATCACTTGGTTGTACGGATGAGTTTCCGCCATTTTCTCGAAACAACGGTGAAGATACCCGAGCTCGACGTTCGCACGCCCGATCGTTTCGCCGTCGACTTCGGCCATCACACGAAGCGTTCCGTGCGTCGCGGGATGCGAAGGACCGATGTTCAGCGGAATCAACTGACCTTTGCCTTTGGCTTCCGTGCCCGGCTCAAAGTGAACCGGCAACGCGTAAGAAAGATGTTGCTGATGATCCGCATCGTAGTCTTTACGGAGCGGATGTCCGACGAACTCATGGTGCGTGAGAATTCGGCTTAAGTTCGGGTGCCCCTTAAATACGACACCGAACATGTCCCATGCTTCACGTTCAAACCAGTTGGCGGAACGATAGATGGGAGTGACCGACTCAACCGATTCGCCTTCCGCGACTTGCGTCTTCACGCGAAGACGCGCGTAGTTCTTTGTCGAAAAGAGATGGTAAACAACGTCAAAGCGCTTGCTGCGCCCCGCGAACGTGCCCGCCGCGATTTGGCGAGATTGATCGACACACGTCACATCGAGAAGAAGGTCAAAGCGACCTGAGTGTTTGAAGTGACGAAACACGGGGCCGATCGATTCGGCCGGAACCTCGATGACGTCATCACCGAAATCAGTCGTTAAGAATTTGAACTTCTCGATCAACGCCGGAGGCAACGACGCCCCCGCTCCTTGTGAGAAGTCCGAACGAAGAACATTAAGCTGATCTGTGGTTTGCATCTCGGTTTGTGTCATTTCGTTTCCTAGCATTTCACTCTAGTATTTCAGTGCTTTACGCAATCGGCTTGAGGAAGGACGGACGCTTCCAGTTGTCTTTCCATGGACGTGGCGCGTGCTCCGCGATCATACGCTGGAGAGTCATGACACCATCGAGAACCGCTTCTGGAGCTGGCGGACAACCTGGCACGAAGACATCAACTGGAATCACTTTATCGATACCTTGGAGAACGTGATACGAGCGGTAGAACCCGCCACTCGAAGCACAGGCGCCCATCGAGATCACATATTTCGGATCAAGCATCTGCTCGTAGATGTGAACGAGAATTGGAACCATCTTCTCTGTGATCGTACCCGCAACGACGAGCAAGTCCGCTTGGCGAGGAGAGAAACGCACGACCTCGGCACCGAAGCGCGCGATGTCGTACTTGGGGCCCATGACCGACATGAACTCGATTCCGCAACAAGCCGTACCGTAAGGCATCGGCCACAAAGAGTTCTTCGCTCCCCACGCGACGATATCATCAAGTCGTGTCGTGAAAGCGAACTGGCGGGACGCATCTTCAAGAGCTTGATCGGAAAGCTTTGAAACCAATGGCGCAGCACCAGGCGGATGCATCAAGGAAGACTGTTGAGACGGTGACGTAGTCGACACGAAATATCTCCGAATAAATGTTCTCGATATGTTTTCGTTTACCGGACGTAAGTGTACCCGAAAATCGTTATTTTCTGACTATCTTGCAGCGCGTATTTAAACCCTGATTTCCTAGCATCGGACATTGCCCGTGCCAAGACCCTCACGCTAGTTGAGACTCGCTCCCACAATGATAGAAGGTAAACACATCGCATCATTTTGTTTTATTGCGGTCCCGAAATGGAACCGCCTAGACTTTCTAAATCGCATGGAAGCGTAGGACGAACGTCGGGCAAGGATCGCTCGACGTTCCAACGAAGCAGGTACTGTCGGAGGGGCGGCGCCTGCTTCATAGCCATTTTTTATGGCAACATACTACGGAGGGGACATGGTTCATTCACGCAGGACTGCTCTAGTCTTGAGCAGCGTAATTGCACTCATATTGAGCACCACGGTCAGCGTCACGGCAGAGGCCGCTTCGACCGAAAAACCGACAACAGATCTACTGATCAAAGTCGAATCCACAAAAGCAGTCGGATTCGTCAATCAAATGGCTCGCCTCACGGGCGCGGGCACGGAAGTAAAAACCGTTACCAACACACTTCGCGACGGTGGCCGTTGGGTCAGCTTGAAGTCGAATTCGAAATCGCATCTGCTTTCGCGCAAAGCGCTTCAAGCGATGCCGGGCGTTCTCGCAGTTCAGCCGAACTACGAAATTCGACAAATCGGCGACTATCGAATTAAAGATGCCGGAATTCGCGAAAGATTCGCGAACTTCCTAAAAGACCGCGGCTTTCTTGGCGGCTTCGACGGTATCGAAAACATCATCGGCGGCATTATTGGCGGTTCGTCGAAAAACGACAATCCCGCGATTCCACCGGAGAAAACACCGGGCACGGGCCCCGACACTCTCTTCGGAGAACAATGGGGCATGACAGACAATAACGTGACCTCCGGCTGGAACGGCGCCCAAGGAGACGGAATCGTCGTCGCTGTTCTCGATTCGGGTGTCGATTACACTCACGAAGACCTGGTCGACAATATGTGGAGAAACCCTGGCGAGACAGGGCTCGACGAAAACGGCCAAGACAAAGCGACAAACGGCATCGATGACGACGGCAATGGTTACATCGACGACGTCGTGGGTTGGGACTTCGTTTCTAACGACAACAAGCCATACGACCTAAGCGTGAGTCCGCTTGAGCTTCTCTTTGGCGGCGGGAATCCTGGCCACGGAACTCACTGCGCGGGCAACATCGCGGCACGCGGCGAAAACGGCACCGGTGTCGCCGGCGTCGCGCCCAAAGCCAAAATCATGGCGCTACGGTTCTTGAGCGAAAAAGGCAGCGGCGACACGGCCGGCGCACTTGGCGCCATTCAGTATTCCATCACGATGGGCGTGAAGGTTTCATCAAACTCATGGGGTTCGATCGGCGAAGACCCCGAAGACCCGGCCGGTAACCAGGCCCTTCGCGATATCATCGAAGAAGCCCGACTCGCGGGTCAGCTCTTCATCGCGGCGGCAGGAAACGGCGATGCTCAAGGTCGCGGTTACGACAACGACACAAGCGCAACTCCGGCCTTTCCCGCCAGCTACCCGCACGAGAACATTATTTCGGTCGCGGCCCTTGATCGCAGCGATGCCCTTGGTTCATTCTCCAACTGGGGAGCTGAAACCGTTGACCTCGGAGCTCCCGGAGTCGCTGTGTTCTCGACAACGGTCGACAGCAAATACAGCGACAAGGTTATCGACTTCCCCGACTTTGGCCTTACCATCACATGGGACGGCACCTCTATGGCGACTCCTCACGTCGCGGGCGCGGCCGCTCTCTACTGGGCCGATCATCCGAACGCGACAATGGAAGAAGTCAGAGATGCGATCTTGAACTCAGCGAAACCGATTCCGGCACTCAATGGAAAAGCGACAACGAACGGTAAGCTCTCAGTTGAAGAACTGATGCGCTAAACACGATTCAATTTCTTTTCAATTGTTATGATCGCATTAACGAAACGCCACTTTCCGCTAGAGAGAGTGGCGTTTTCTTTTACACCCGGGCCTTCGCGAGGATTCGTTCGTCGAACTATCAGACAAGCCAAAAGTCGTACTCGTCTCAATATGAGAACATCTATTTCTGAGCTGGACCGCCCTCTCTTTCGCCAGCTACACTTTACAGATAGCAAGATTATCGAGATATCGTCACAAACTCATAAAAAGTGACAGATGTACACGGTCCGTGGGGGGATGAAATGGGGTTCTTTAAACGTCTTAGCCAGAATAAGAAGGTCAGCCGCTACGCGGTTTTTGCTCCTCTTCTGGCAATCAGCATCGTCATGGTGGCTTTGGGACAAAACTGTTCTCAACCACACTTCGAAGACAGCGGTCTCAATAGTTCGGCCGCGGTTTCGTTTTCTGAAGAAGACGATATCTGGTTCCGACTGGAATCAGCCCGCATTAAAATTCGTCAGCTACGCGCCATCGCCGGTTTCTCTGACGAGGTTTCAAACGAAGTCCTCGAAGGCAAGACTCCGATCGTTCTAGCCAGCGCGCTTGAGAACGATGTCACAAGCCTTGAGAAGATGTTGATCGAAGATAAAATTTCGGCCAACAGCACGGACGTCATTAAAAAGTATACGTCCCTCATCGACCTTCTTTCGAACGCGCGCGATATGCTTCTCGCGTTCTATATGAATCAAGGTTTCACACGCGTCACAAAAGACCTCGAAGACGCCAAGAACAGCCTTCAAAAGACAATCGATCTTTTGACGGCCTCGCTTGAAAGCTTGCGTCTTTCACACAAGCAGCTTCAAGCCGACGTCATCAATCAGGGTCAGCAGATGACTCAGATACAGATCGAACTCATGCGCCAAATCAACGAGTTGCGCACGCAACTCGAAGCGCGCGTCGACCAAGTCCGCCAGGAACTTTTGGCGACGATCGCTCAAGTCGACCGCAATCTCGCGACTCGTATCGCGCAGAACGAGGCCGAAGTCGCGCGTGTCGAAGGACGAGTTGTCGATGTCGAAAAGCGCGTCAAAGAACTCGAAGACAAACTTAAGCCGCAGGTTGAATACTTGATCGGTCTTGCCGAGCAAACTCGTCGTGACCTCGACAAGTTGACGGCTGAATTCGAAAAGCTCCGCACGGGCGGCGAAACCGACTACAAGCCGATCGTGGACGGTTGGACTTGTTACGAGGACCTCGTCGCGAAGAATGGCGCCGCGTTGCTTAACCTATCCCCTAGCATCGGCGAAAACTGTATCCATCAAAAAGAACAAACTCTCTATACAATCTGTGTCGCGAAATACCCTACTTTCTGCGGTCAGTGTAAAGGGAAGACGATGGAACAGTGCGAATACTGGAACGACCCACGCACTGGTCTCAGCGCCCGCGAAAAACTCGAAATCTTGATGAACATTCGCCAAGAAATCGCGATCGAATATCTTGCTCAACAAACAGCGATCCACAACAGAGCGATCTTCGGCGATGCTTCTTGTAAAAAGCAGTGTCTGACACTCGTCGACGGCGTATTGCCATCTCAATGTACGGTTTCAGACCTTAAGAAGTGCGGTATCGAAGGGCAATTGGCCGCCCTTCACGTCGCGGATACGAACCTGAACAACAACCTCGTTTCGCTTTCGAGCACGCTGAACAGCCGTATCGATCTTCTCGATAACGACTTCCAAGCGGCTCGCGATTATTCGAATCAGCGTTTCGCGTCTCTTCAGTCGTACGTTGACGAGAACCTTGCGGAAATCCGCAAAACGACGGAACAAAAGTTCACAGCGATCACAAACGCGCTCGCTGGAATCGAAGTCGTCTCGAAGCCTCTTTACGACGAAATGACGAATGTTTGTATCGCAAGCAGCCAAGCTCTTGCTCAAGCATCGGCGAGCCAGACACTCATCGCGGCCCCGCTGAATACGATCCCAGGATGGAATGTCCTTGCTCCTCGCTCGATTTACGAAGCTCTTGAAGTCGACATCGAAGACGCATTGCGAGTCACTTCGCAGTCTTCGATCGACAGCCAAGGCGCGGGTTCGCTTTCGAGCCTTGTTCAAAAGCTCATGCGCGAAGTTTTCATCACGCTTGACGCCGATCAAAACTCGCTTCCGGCCTACGATTCGCTCCTCGCCCAACGAGTTGCGACAGCTTGTCCGGCCAGTGTTAAAGCAAGCAGCCCCTTCACAAACGTGGTTGGCCACGATCCGATGGAACTCATCGCTCTCGGCGTCGCTCGTCGCGCTCTCATGGGTGACGGCGCCGCTTCGGTGAATGGCGTAAAAACCATTTTCGATAAGTACCAAACTCCGATCATCAAAGGGTCGGCGCTTCAACAAGCGTTCTTCTCGGCGGCTCTTGACTACCGTCAAGACGTTTCAAAAGCGGTCTCCGCGACTTGTTTGCAAGCGATCGACAACTACACAAAAGAAGTTCTCTCTTCTTCTGTAGCGGTTAAAACCGGATCTTCGACATCTGTCGTACAGGCTCTTGCGTCGGCTGAAATTCAAGCGACTCTCTTGAGCCTTACTGAGCAAGCGAAACTTCTTCGCAACAAATTGGCTTCGCTTGAAGAAACCATTCTTCAACGCGCGGTCGTTTCGCAAGAAGACCCGCAGCTTCAGGACGCGATTCAGATGATCGCGCTTCGTTTGATCCAGGCGTCGACTCTCAATGTTGTCTCTCAAATCAAAGCTCAAGAGTGTAACTCGATAACAGCTTCGTATAGAGAGCTTGTACCGGGCTCGGGCAAGTCGCAGTTCGACTTGTCGATTCAAGAATACTTAAAACAGAAAAACGCTCTCGCCGCGCAAAACGCGGCCGCTCATGACGCGCTTCAAAAGCAAATCGACGAGCTCAAGAAACAGCAAGGCAACCAAAACGTGATCAACGAGACATTGGCTAAGAAGATTAAAGATCTTCAAGACGCGGTCGGAAGCTTGCCCACTATGCAAGCCGTTCAAGATGCGATCAACGCCTTGGATATTCCAGGCATCCGTAAATGCATCGAAGACCTCGCCGGACGCCCTTGTAATTCGAATTCGTGTCAACCAGTTGATGACTTCACTCCACGTATCACAGCTGTCCGTCACGGATTCGACCTCGGAAAGACAATCAGCGGTCAAGCATGTAACTCGAGCGCCTTGTCCTCTCTCGCGTTCCCGACAAGCAGTCAGTTCGCAGGAGGATACCTGACTTGCGGAGTGAGCTTCCGAACAGTGAATGCTTCGGCGACCAATGCGTCTTCGA
>JAVFAU010000062.1:0-8500 GCA_034002335.1 Bdellovibrionales bacterium
ATACAGAGGGCGTGTGATTTCGCGCATTTTCTTTACTTCAGCCGCCGGCATAGCGACGATTTTCATTCCTTTGCTCGCGAAAGTCTTGCGAAGTTCCTCTTCATCAGAGAGCGAATCGATACGCTCCGTGTCCGCCGCATTTTTTGCCGCTTTAAGAACGATGGCTTGAAGATCTTTTGGAAGGGACGCATAGAACTTCTCGTTCACAACCATGGATGTAAGAAAAAGGCTGTGTTGTGTGTCGTTAAGAACGGGCGTTGCTTTCTGTTGAACCTCGTCATAACGGGCGAAGGTCGTCTCGGCCGCCATGAGTGAGCCTTTACGGACTTCGTCAATCCCGCGGTCATGATCCATTGCGACCGTTTTTGCTCCGAGCCGCTCAAAAGTAGCTTTGGCTACGGGGCTATTCGCAGTACGGATTGTCATCGATTTGAAGTCATCGACTTTGTTGATGCCTTTTCCGCGAGAGGAGATGACGCGGTAACCGCCAGAATAAGTGAAAGCCAGTCCCCGGATATTGTTGCTGCGTAAGCCGGCCATGATTTTCTGACCAATTTCGCCATCCATCACTTTCTTCGCGTGTGAGTGATCGCGAAACAGGAAGGGGAGATCAAGAACCCACATCGTCGGGTTGTATTGCGCGAGTGATGTCGTATAGGTCTGTGTCATTTCGATGTTGCCATCTTTAACGAGGGCGATGTCGTCGATGAATGATCCTTTGGCGTATTTCGGCGCTACGCCGTGTTTGTTTTTGTATTCGGATGCCGTCATGACTTCCACGGCAATCTTGCCTCCAGACTCTTTTTCGACTTCTTTCTTGAACTGTTTTGCGGCTCGTTCGAAGACTCGAACGGGTTCATGAGCGAGGAGCCAGCGGATTTCAAATTGCGCATTGTTTTTACCGTGGGCTGTAGCCGTGAAAAGCGTGGGTAAAGAAAACGCGATGAGCATCAAAGTCGACAGCATCCTCAATGACAAGGTTCTACGAACCGAACATTTGCAAAATAAAGAATTCATCTGAATCTCCGTGTTATGGCCGGGAACTGCATTATTTGAAATTACTAGGAGTTTGCCTGATCAATTTTAGGCTGCCAAGAAACGGATTTACAATCCAATTAAGATGAAAAATCCAACGCAAGAAGTCCTCTTGTGCCCAGTCAAAAGACGAGGCATGATAATCATCTGCCACGACGGCAAGAGTGAACAGGGCGGCAGTCCGCCTTGGAAGTTCGTAATATGAATTTACTTGCTCAAATTTGGCTACGTCACGGAGTCCGAATCATCGTAATCGGAGTGTCCCTCGTTTTCTTGCTGGCGATCATTTCTGTTTTCAATTGGCGGTTTCGCCCCTTCATGAAAGAGGTCTTGGTTCAAGAAGTCGGTGAAGGAGAGTATCGTTTCAATTATCAATCGCGAATGTGTGAGAACTCGCAGGGCCTCGCGGGAAAAAACACGAATACCATTGGTGCCTGCAGCTCGCTTCAGGGTTGGAAGGAAAGCGGGATCAAGATCGTCGGAAAGTTGATCCATATTTCTGATTTCACAGATGTCGACTTGAGTTCTTTTCTGTTCGATCGTGTTGCGGCAAACCGTTCGACTTGGACGAATGCGGTATTTGCGCGTGGAGAGTTTGTAAATGTCGATCTGGAACGAGTCGTTTTTAAGAACGTCGTTTTTGAAAATGTGGATTTCACGGGAGTTTTGTTTTCTCAAGCCGAGTTCATCAATTGTGAGTTTCGCGACTCTTTGCTGCGTATGGTGAACTTTCATGAAGCCGTTTTTCGTGGGAGTCGTTTTGTCCGAACAAAGTGTGAACGATGTGATTTTCGTGCCGCTAAATTTGTCGAAGGTTCGAGTTTCGATGAGACGAAGCTGCTTAAGTCGTTTTACAATGAGCGTTCGATTTTGCCCTTTAAGCTGGAGGAAGCCCGGCAGCGAGGGCTTCTGTTTCGTTGAGAAAAGAATCGGGGCAAAAAAAAGAGAGCGGAAACCGCTCTCTTTTTAATTTAGGACGTCCTTTAGGGACGCCGTATCGAGAAAATCGATTTTAGAACCGTTTGTCGGACTAAAATCAGTTATCGAGAGACTTGTTTGAATTCGGAAGGCTTGGTGTTTCTTCGCTCGCGAACTTGTTCGCGAAGTCTGAAGAGTCAGCCGCTGCGGCCTTCGCAACGCGGTTTTCAAGAGATTGCTTAAGATCGTCGTTCGACGCGCGCTCAGGAGCTGCAACAACAGCTTCTGTGCGAGCAAAGTCTTGAGGGATCGCGCCAAGCTTCGCGAGGTAGCTCGAGATTGAGCCGTTCGCGTTCTGAATGATTTCGCGTAGCGTGAAGAGGGGAGCGTAGACCGACGCTTTTTTCTCAGCTTCGAAAATGATCTGCGTCAAAGTCGCCGCAGTGATGTCATTTTTCGTTTTGTTGTCGATGACCATCACTTCTTCGTTCGTGCGAATCATTTTGGCGATATCGTCGAGCGTTACGTAGCAGCTCTGCTGTGTGTCGTAGAGTTTGCGGTTCTGGTAGCGCTTGATGATTTTCGTCTTCGCGCTTGAGCGAGTGCTGACAGTGCTTGTGACATTGCCGCTTAACCCGTTGTTAACCAAAACAGTCTCTTGTCCGCTTACGGTTCCGTGCCCATTGTTGATCAAAGTGCCTCCCATCGGAGATGTTCCCCCATTTAAATCTGAACTCATTTTTTCGGGCCTAGCTTTTATCCCGGCCTTCGGTCGCTTCGCGAAACGATCGAAAGTTGCTTCCTGCTCGGTTCCCAATCACTTAAGAACCGATGGGTTCTGCTCTGCTCTAAAAATCGCATCGTATTATCAATGCGTTAGAGAGTTATTCCCGAAATCCGAGCGCAACATATTCAGGCCGCCACAGCTTGTCAAGTAAGCCAGACGAGAACTTAATGAGTATTCAAGTAATTGAAATATCATAACTTTTTTGAAACTTTTGGTACGGTTTGGCGGCTAAATCGCTTCTCGTGGGCCTAGAAAAGTGGCGTTTCTTCAACGATACGCGTCTTTCTTGCTCCTCTTTTCTTGCCGCAGTGAGCCCTGTCGCAAGTGGCTCTCAAGTTTCCAGACCTAAGTGCCGATCCTTCGCTAGACGAAAGAACAAGCGAGGGCGTCGTGACGGCAAATCGACCTAACAATCTAGCAGAGAGTTTTGGGGTGCGTAGATTTGGTACGACCGATCTTGTGATTGTGATGGTGCTCTGGGGGGCGATGGCTGTCGTCATCGGAGGCGTACTCGCCGAGTTGGTGAGCGATACAGATGCCCCCTTGGCGAAAGCCCAGGCAGAAGCTTACGCGCTTCAGCTTGCGGAAGCTCACGCGGCGGAATTACGCGATACGACTCGTAGCGGTGTGGGGCTTCGAGGTCCTGCTTCGGTCGTGACCGTGTCGGCTTCGGGGCGTGACGCCGTTCAAATGGGGACTCTGGGCCGAGATCCGTGGGGCAATCCTTACGGCTACATCGTGACCGCAAAGGGGGTCGTCGTGTGGTCGCATGGAAAGAACGGTGTCGCCGAGTCAAAAGACGTTCTCGGGCGTTTCGAAATGGGACAAGTCGTAGGCAGTTTTCGATTTAGTGGAGACGACCTCGGGTTCCTGAAATTCAACACGGAAAGCCGACTTTAAGGCTCTTTAGTCTGGTTTTGTCCGCTCTCAGATTCTCTCCGTCCAGATTCCTTCAAGACCGCATCAAAATAGGCCGATTCGGGAATTGGAGGGTCGTATGCCCAGTTCCTCGAAGAGGGTTCTTCACGAAGCAGGTTTTCGAATCACGGTTGCCGCGGTGTTGTCGATTGCGGTGTCTGGATGCGCGACGACAAGGGGAGCATGGACCTCTGATTTACCGGCGGTTGCATACACCGAGAGCACGGTCGATGTTGTGAACCGGGCTCCGGCCTCGATGTCGATTCCGTCTGACGTCGAAAAGACGCTCGACAACAACAGCATGCGCGCGCAGGCCGATTTTCACTTCACGTTGGCAGAAACTTTCGCTCTCGAGGGGAACTCCCAAAAGGCTATCGAGGAGTATCGTTTGACGCTGGTTTACGATCCCGAAGCTGTTCAGGTGCGTCTGCGTCTTGCGGGCGAGTACGTGAAGCAGGGAATGGTGAACGAGGCGATTAACCAAGCGAAGAATGCCATCGAACTTGATGGAAAGAGTGTTGAAGCTCGCATGCTTCTCGGCGGTTTGTACTCATCGCTTCGCATGTATGACGAAGCGATGAAGCAATATGAGCTTGTTCAAAAGCAGGTTCCTGAAAACTATGATGCGCCAATGTTCGTGGGGGCGTTGTTTGCGGAGCAAAAGAAGTTCTCGGAGGCCGCGGTTCGTTTCGAAAAACTGGCGAAAAATGCGGATAACCCGAATACGCATGTCGCGTGGTACTACCTCGGGCGAGTGCGTCTAGAAGGAAACAAAGACGATGTGGGCGGGCGCGCGGAGTACGCGTTCCGGCAGGCGATTGCGGCGCGACCGTCTTTTATGGACCCGCTACTTTCGCTTGGAGCTTTGTACGAGGCGACGGGGCGTCGTGAAAAAGCATTGAGTCTCTATGCGAACTATCAGGAGCAGCATGGCCCAAGCGCTGTTGTCGCCGAGACGCTTGCGCAAATCTACATTGAGCGCGAGCAGTTTGATGAAGCTCTACGTCAGTTCGAAATCATGGAAGCCGCCGATCCGGAAGATCTGAACGCAAGAATGAAGATCGCGTTCATTTTGATCCAAGAAAAGCGCTACAAAGAAGCGATCGTGCGCTTGGAAGACCTTCTTGGTCGCGTGCCATCGGCGGATAAGGTGCGCTTTTATCTCGGCGCTGTTTACGAAGAAGTGAAAGATTACAGAGCGGCTGTTCCACATTTCCTAAAAATTCAGCCGGGCAGTTCCTTTTATGCGGAATCGCGCATCCACGCGTCGTATCTGTATAAATTGATCGGGAATAGTGCGAAAGCCGTTGAAACAATTGAGGACGCGATCGGAAACATGCCCGACCATGCTCCGTTCTATTCTCTGTACGCTTCGCACCTGGACGAGCGGCGCGAATACGCGAAGGCGCTTACGATGTTGAAGTCGGCTGTAAAGAGATTTCCGCAGAGTGCGCAGCTTCAGTACTTCTTGGGTAACATGTACGATCGCGCCGGAGACCGTAAAAACACGATCGGGTCGATGAAAGCGGTGCTCGCGTTGGACGAAGACCATGTGCAGGCGCTCAACTACCTCGCATACACGTACGCCGAAGCGGGAGAAGAGTTGGATCAGGCGGAAAAGCTGGCTCGTCGCGCGCTCGAACTTAAGCCGCAAGATGGTTACATCATGGATACGCTCGGTTGGGTGATGTTCAAGAAAGGTCAGTTTGAAGCAGCTGTGAAAGTGCTTGAAGACGCGCATCGTCTTCAGCCAGATGAAGCGATCATTGCCGATCACTTGGGAGACGCATACTATTACTTCCGTATGCCCGAACGTGCGAAGCGTTACTACGAGAAGGCTGTGGCTTTGGCCGAAGCCGGACAGAGGCGCCAGTCGCAAGATCAGAAGGCGGGCCAAGAAGGAAGTCATAATGGAAATGAAAATGGGATGGACGCCTCTTCCGGAGTTTCGGTCGAAAAGATCCGCGCTAAAATCGTTATCATCGATCGTCAGCAAGATGCTTCCGCGACCGAGCGCCGTCCGGCATCAGCCCGCTAAGACTTCGACCTCCCTTTTATCCATCATTGTTCTCGCCGGTGCGATTCTAAGTGCCGGTTGTGCCACAAAACCGGCCGCCACGGATTTCGATCGCAAAACAAAGACGGGGCCTGAGTTTGGGCAGTGGCGTGGAGCGGGAAGCGCTTCGCGCGCGATCAAGGGCGAGAACGGAACTAAAAACGAAAATTGGTCCCTGCGAATGGAAGTCGTCTCGCGCACGCCTGGGTATGGCCGTATCGAGATCACCGGAGCGATGGGTGTTTACGGCGGAACAGTCGTTTGGAACGAAGAGGAGACGAAAATTCTTCTTCCTGGCCAAAAGAAATTCGTCGTCGCGCCGAACTCGAGCCGAGCGTTTCTCGCGATTCTTCCGGTCGAAATCTCACCGAGTGAAATTGAAGCGATTTTGTTCGACCGTGACTTCGATTTGAAGGGCCTCTCGGCGCGACAAATTACCTGCAAAACGGAGCGCGGGAAGAGTCGCTCCAATGCGGGTGAGTATAAAGAGATTTGCTCGAACGAATCAGGCTTCTCTCTTGAGCGAACGCGTGGTTCAGAGGAAATCAAATTTGAAGCTCGTGCTGGTGACAGCGCGAAAGTCAGCATGGCTTTGCGCGAAGTCAGGTCCAAGGTCCAGGAGAGAGCGGAGCTCTGGCAGCTCGAAGCGCCTCGCGGTTTCCGTATCGTAAGATAGTCCGTCCTTATAGCAGGTATTATTCAAAGCTTCGTTAATGTCGGTTCGCGCGTCTAGAAATGAGCCTCCACCATAGAGGCTTTTTATTGTTCGCGATTACGCGTTGTTTTGTATTGGTTCATTCGCTTTGGTCTGCGACAATTTTCTTAAGGAGATGACTCGCAATGAGTCGTCCGAAAATGCGAAGAACGTGGCGGAGGGCTCACCGATGTCTGCAACTCAAAACAACAATTCATTCGACCTCGCTGGTCTGTTGAAAGATTGGAACGGAAGTCAAAAGTTTCGCGATCTCACCTGGTCGGGAACGTTCGATGAGTACCTTGCGCTCGTAAAAGATAACCCGAAAGTTACACGTAATGCGTTTCAGCGCATGTACGACATGATCATAGAGAAGGGGACCGAGGAATACGTCGACTTCAAAAAACAAGTCGTTCGTTACAAGTTCTTCGACGATGTCGAAAACGACGGGAAAGATGCCGTATTCGGCCTCGATATCTCGCTTATGAAACTCGTGAACGTCCTTCGCTCGGCGGCCTTGGGGTACGGAACGGAAAAACGTGTGATCCTGCTTCACGGTCCCGTTGGTTCTGCGAAGTCGACCATCTGTCGCTCCTTGAAGCGTGGAGTGGAGCGGTACTCGAAAACCGATCAGGGCGCGATGTACACGTTCGAGTGGGTCGATGAAAAAGGTGAACTCGGCGGACTCCTTGGCAAAGAGGTGAAGTCTTACACGTCGCCGATGCATGAAGAGCCGTTGTTGCTTGTTCCCGAGGAACTTCGTCCGAAGCTTGTCGAAGAGCTGAACCGTGGCAACAAAACGGATTTCCGCATCAGTGTTGAAGGCGAGCTTTCTCCACCGTCGCGCTTTATCTTTCGTCAGCTGATGGAGCGATACAACGGCGATATTTCAAAAGTACTTTCGCATGTGCGCGTGAAGCGCCTGGTGTTGAGCGAAGCCGATCGCATCGGGATCGGAACGTTTCAACCTAAGGACGAAAAGAACCAAGATTCGACCGAGCTTACGGGGGACATCAACTATCGCAAAATCGCGGAATATGGTTCTGACTCAGATCCGCGCGCGTTCAATTTCGACGGCGAGTTCAACGTCGCCAACCGAGGTATGATCGAGTTCGTCGAGGTTCTTAAGCTTGATGTCGCGTTCTTGTACGATCTTCTTGGGGCTTCGCAGGAGCATCGCGTGAAGCCAAAGAAGTTCGCTCAAACGTACATCGATGAAGTCATCATCGGTCACACGAACGAGCCTGAGTATCGTCGTCTTCAGGACAACGAATTCATGGAAGCCCTTCGCGACCGTACCGTGAAAATCGACATTCCTTACATCACGAAGTGGCGCCACGAGGTGAATATCTATAAAAAGGATTTCAACTCGCGCAAATTGCGCGGGGTTTCGATCGCGCCTCACACGGTCGAGATGGCGGCCATGTGGGCTGTCTTGACTCGTCTTGAAAAGCCGAAGAAGGCGAATCTTACGCGTCTCCAGAAGCTGAAGCTTTACGACGGAAAAACGCTTCCGAACTACACGGAGGATAACGTAAAGGAGCTTCGCAAAGAGGCGACACGTGAAGGTTTGGACGGGATCTCTCCTCGTTATATTCAAGACAAGCTTTCAAACGCGCTTGTGAACGCGCAGCAGGGAAATCGCGGCTCGGTGAATCCGTTCATGGTTCTCAATGAGCTTGAGTCGGGTCTTAAGAGCCACGCTCTTCTTTCGAACGACGACATGAGGACGGATTACAAAGAGTTGCTTGGCGTCGTTAAGCAGGAATACGAAGAGATCATCAAGGGGGAGGTGCAGCGTGCGATTTCGGCTGACGACTCGGCCCTCGCGCGACTTTGTGCGAACTATATCGATAACGTGAAGGCGGTCACTCACAAGGAGCGCGTCCGGAATCAGTTTACTGGTCAGGACGAGGAACCGGATGAGCGCCTGATGCGTTCGATCGAGGAGAAGATCGAGATTCCTGAATCTCGCAAAGACGACTTCCGTCGCGAGATCATGAACTACATCGGTAAGCTTTCGATTGAAGGAAAGAAATTCGATTACAAGACGAACGAGCGCCTGCATAAGGCCCTTGAGCTGAAGCTTTTT
>JAVFAU010000063.1:0-8489 GCA_034002335.1 Bdellovibrionales bacterium
TGCTTCCGAACTGGTGTTCGGAAGGGCGTGAAATGTCGCTTGTTTATCCAAAGCATCGTTTCGCATCTCCAAAACTCTCGTCGTTTCTTGACCTGGCGGCTTCGGAACTCTCGAGAGTTTTGGAGAAGGTGTCTCCCGCAACTCTTTAAAGCTATGCGGGCTTCGCTTTGAGCATGCGGTAGACCGCGAGAGTCAGCATGGCTCCGAGCACTGAGGCCAGGATGCCGGCGCTGTCGCCTTCGGCGTAGACGTTGGTTCTTGTGCCAATAAAGTTCGCGACAACCGATCCGGCGACGCCGATCAGCATGGTAATCAAGATTCCGCCGGGGTCTTTGCCTGGCATGAATAGTTTTGCGAGCGCACCGACGACCAAACCGATAATAAGAGCCCAGATCATATCAACTACCTCCGTTGAGATTCTTTGTTGGCTAAATTCGTGGGTAAAGACCAAATTAAACCGAACCAAAGCAAAGCAAGAGTGATGCACAAAGGATTTAGTCGCGTACTTAGATTAAACGTGGAACCGAGCTCTGATGGCTCTCTATAGATGTCCAAATTGCCACATGAGGCGTGAGTGAAGAGGAAGAATGCGACGTCTGTTCGACTTGCAGTCGCAATTAGCTGCCGGTTTTCGCGAGTTCGCTTTCATCGTGACGGAAGACCTTCATCAGCGACATTAAAATCGCGCCATTGAAGCCTCCGCGTTCCGCTAAAACTTTGAGTGCCGCTTCGGCCGGAAGACCGGGGTGTCCGATCTCGCTATGCGTGAGTTCTCCAAACTCGTCGGCAATGGCAAGGAGTTGCGATTCCGGTCGAATTTTCTCATGTGCCAATCCTTCTGGGAACCCTTTGCCGTCGAGGCGTTCATGGTGCTGAAGGATGATCGTTTGCAAAGTGGGAGAAAGAACCACTTTCTTCGACTTGAGGAGATTTACGGACTTCTCCGGGTGTGTGTAATAGATGGCGCGCTCTTCCGGTGTCAGTTGCGAAGGAGGCTTGATTTGAAGTTCGTACGGAAGTTCCGACATGCCAAGATCGTGAAAGAGGCCCGCGAGCGCAAGCTCCTCTGGTTTTCCTATGCCGGACGCGAGTGAAAACAGGGCTGCAAAAGTTGAAACATTCGAAAGGTGAGAGTACGTGCCTTCCGAATCTCCCAAAACTTCCAGAAGCTGAGCATAGAGATTCGACTGAGCTGAGACGTAGGCTTTCACGATCTCGCCGGCGTCTTCTAGAATCTGCCGTCCCGTCGCGTAGTCCACGCTTTCGTTGGTCGAAAGAATATTGCTCACAATCGCACGAATGGCCTCGCGTTGTTTTTCTCGACGCTCCGTTTCGCTCATGCTTTCGGCGTCGTTTGCGAGTTTGCGCAGGCGATTGGCCGTGTATTTGTAAAACTCTTGCATGTGCTCAACAGGAACGTGAACAGACTTCACTTCATGGTTTCGAAGTTTTGCCACGCGGTTTTCGTCAAGCAGGTTGCCCGCGGCCGAGTAGCGCACATAGCGGCCGTTCATGGGGAGTAGGATATAGATATCAAACCCCATCGGTTCGCCAGGCACGATATCGACAACGCGGACACGACGGTAGCTTGGTTGCTTGAGTGCCGAGGCCGCCGCGCTCTCCAGAGACTGAGCAAGCACGGAGTCATCAAATGGAAGAATGAAGGCGTCTTCAAAACCATTTTTGACGAAGTCTTTTCGGTCAAAGCCGCCGTCGCGACTGTGATGGCAGAAATAAAGAGGGAGATCCGGCTGGGCGCCGCGAATTGATTGTGCGATTTCGATGGTCGAGATGTCGTTCAATTGCGGACCGGCGATGGCGATTTGGAACTTTCCTAAAGGAAAGTCTTCAGCCAAGGCGAGGAAATCATCGGCGGACGACACACGATGCGATGTCACAACGCGCAGACGCGCGTTGATATGATCGTGAACGATGTCGGAGACACCTATGTAGAGAATGGCAACGCCAGATGATTCGCTCGTCATGGTTCTATCAGCCTGCTAGTTTTTTATGGGCATTCATGATTTGCGCGCGCAAACCATCCACAGTGAATGGCTTTACGACGTAACCCGAAACGCCTGCCTTCAGAGCTTCTGTAACTTGGCTCGCTTCAGATTCAGCCGTTAGAAGAATGAACGGTGTGTCCTTAAAACGTCCTTCCGCTCGTACGCGACGTAGAAGATCGACACCTGTTGTGTTTGGCATATTCCAGTCAGACACAATCAATCCTACCGGGCGGTCTGAGTTGACGAGCGCTTCGTAGCCCTTTGCGCCGTCTGCCGCTTCGATGATATCTGTAAAACCAATTTCCTTAAGAGCTCTTGAGACGAGCTTGCGCATAGTCATCATATCGTCGACGACAAGAACTCGTATATTTAATGGGAACATAACGGTCTCCTTTTAAAATTTCTCCATTCGGATTTCCATATAAAAATCGCCTTCCTTTGCCGTGAACGGCAGTAGTAAGGCGGGCCCAGCGCCGGCGTGGTTCAGGCGCATGTTCGGCGCACGTACAACGGTCGGAAGGGCTTTTTGCAAGCTGTGTCCTTGTTCGTTCAATATGGTTTTCGCGTGTCCGAAAATCATATTCAGTAGCTCTCCGGCGCCATCTTCGAGATCTTGCGAGATCTATTTGTAATCCTCGCCCAACATGGATGACATGATGGAGAGGAATACTTTTTCCGGAAAACAAAGCGCGATACCGCCGTTGAAGCCGCTGCTTGTGACGCCGATGATTCCTGCGATATCGATATTCGGAGGCGGGTTCTCGAGATCTTTGAGCTTCGGTTTTCCGGGAGTGACTTCCATCTGGGCTTGCACTTTGAGTACATGCAAAGTGCCTTCAATCAGAGGGTTGACGAAATTAACATCCAGCTTGGGGCCTTCTGGTTTTGTCGTGCGAACCTCTTCGACATGGATCTCCGCCACATCGTTGATTGGCTTAAGGCTACGATCCATGCCTTCGGATTTGATGAGACGATGTACGCTGCGCTGGGAACTGAGCACGTAGATTTGTTTTTTATCTTTACGTAACGACAGTGCAAGCGGGCTCAAGTGGCGAAAAGAGGCGTGAGAAATTTGATTCGCGCCAAGGTCGAGCACGATGTGGCCAATGCCGCTATGTTGAGACAAAAGCGGGTTTAAAATGCCTTCGAGGGTCGCTGACACGGATTCATCAAGATCGCTGTTGATCTTTAGAATGAGAATTCGCCCTTGTACCAGTGATTCAATGCTCATGTCGTTTCCTTATGCTGATTTCAGTTTGCTTAACCGGGTAACAAGTTCGTTCGGGATACGAGAAAGAGGCAGGACTTTTTCGACGGCTCCGATTTCATAAGCGACACGCGGCATTCCATACACAACACAACTCTCCTCATCTTGTCCGATCGTCTGGGCGCCTGAGTTCTTCATCGCCAGAAGTCCTTTAGCTCCATCGGCACCCATGCCGGTTAAGATGACCCCAATGACGTTTTTCCCGACCTCCTTGGCGACGCTGTGAAACAGATAGTCGACAGAGGGCTTGTGACGGCTCATTGGAGGGTCGTCATTGACGCGAACTCGATACCCGCCTTGTGTGCGTTCAAGTTTCATTTGACGACCGCCGGGGGCGATTAGGACCCGCGAAGGGGCTAGGATATCGCCATCTTCGGCCTCTTTGACTTCAAAAGGACAGAGTTCATTGAGTCGATCCGCGAAGGCTTTCGAGAATACCGGTGGAATATGCTGGACGATCAGCGTGGGAGGAATGACTTCCGGCATGGCGCAAAGGAGGCTTTTTAAGGCCTCGGTTCCACCCGTGGATGCGCCTATGGCCAGAATCTTTCGCGTGTCGATGCTGCCGCTCGCAAGAGGGACTGGCGGTCGCTGTGTGTGTGTTCGGTTCTGCGTCAGATTCCGGCCACAGCAGACTTTCGCGTGAGAGGCCTCTTTGACTTTCTCTCGAATCACGGGCGCGACCGTATTGAGTTCAGGAAAAGATGGCTTTTGAATGTAATCGATGGCTCCTAACTCAAGAGCACGAAAGACCTCGTTGCCATCTTGGAGTTGGAGAGAAGAAATCATAACGACTGGAATCGGCTGTCGAGGAAGAAGTGTTTCGAGCCAATCGACGCCGGACATGATTGGCATGTGAATGTCGAGCGTGATGACGTCTGGCGTAACCTTTTTCATGATTTCTTCTGCTTGGCGGACGTCTTCTGCGACACCAATGATTTCAAGATCTGGGTCTTCTTTCAAAATGCGCGTCAGCAGATCGCGAATCGTCTTCGAGTCGTCGACGATGAGAACTTTGCGCATCGGTTTTTTTTCTACAGTCGTGCTTTTCACGTCCGCGACTTGAAGTCGACCGGTGGCCGTGTGAAAAAGCGCTCGTCGACCGCTCGCTCCGCCGACATCTTCTCCAACAACGGGAATTCCGGCTTCTTTTAAAAAGAGTCTGGCGATTTTCAAGTTTTCCATGCCGACGGCCTCGGCGCCGCCCACGATCTTCGCGACCATGCTTGAGTTAGGTTTCCCGGTGACCTTCCGCATTTTCTCCGCGAGTGCTACGAGCGCGACGTCTCCGTAGCGATAGTCGTGTGTCGCGGCTTTGTCAGAAGTCGGGTAGGCGAAGTGGATCATTCCGCCCGTCGTGGTGGTGCGCTCGAAAAGGCAAACGGAAATACATGAACCAAGAATCGTCGAGATAATAACAGGCTCTTTGGAGACGACAAGGTCTCCTACGTGCATGTGCCTGGTCGGATGCTTGGGAGGTGTCGAGTTCACGGCCTACTCCTTCCTGAAGACGGAAGGTCCGACGGACTTCCATTTGTGTTGAATGCCGTGAAACGACTCGGAGTGACCAATAAAGAGATGGCCTCCTGTCTTGGTTGTCGAGTAGAGCTTGTGTTGAACGAAATTGATCGTGTTCTGATCGAAATAAATCAAAACATTGCGACATAACACGAGATCGAACACTTCTTCTCCGGGAGACGTTTGCTCGATCAAGTTGTGAGTTGTGAACTGAATACGGTCGCGAAGGGATTTCTTCATTCGAAACCAACCCTCGGCGTCTCCTTTGCCGTTTTCAATGCTGGACAGCTGGTACTCTTGCGGTATTTCCGGTTTTTTTGTGGCCGGGTATACGGAGTTTGAAGCTGTCTTCAGGACATCGGTGTCGATGTCCGTGGCGAGAATTTTGAAATCTCGATCTTTTGGGAGATGTTGATTTAAAACCATCGCAAGCGTGTAGGCTTCTTCTCCCGTCGAGGAGGCGGCCGACCAAGCTTTGAAGACTTTCTGAGATGTTTTTAACCAAGCTGGCAAAATTTGTTGAACCAAAAATTCAAAGTGACGAACCTCTCGAAAGAAGTCCGTTTTGTTGGTTGTCATCAGATTCGTAAAAATCTGCCATTCCGGATCGTTCGACGACTTTCCTTGCAGGTAGCGTCGATACTCGCCGATCTCATTAAAGCCTAGATCTGGCAGTCGTGAGGCGAGCCGGCTACGCAGAAGATCGTGTTTCGAGGTCTTCATGTGAAGCCCCGTACGATCTTCAATCATGCGACAGAGTTCGAGTAGATCGAACTCGTCGCCTGATGCAGCAGTCGCTGTTTTCATAATAGGGAGTGCGCTCATACGTCTCTAAATCCTTCGCTATCATAGCTTGGGGCATCACCTGATGCTTTTTGAAGAGGGAGTACGGTAGGTGATGAGTTGTGTCTTGTCATCGCGCTCGCTGAACCACCGCTTGGGCGGCCTGATTTTTTGAGCGGAACAACCTTCGAGTTCTGCTTCGTGTGACCAGTCTTTGACGGTGTCTCGTAGTCGATCGAGCTTTCGCCATTGCTGCCGTTGATTGCATGCACGAGCTGCGTGACCGCGCCTTTAAGAGATTCAGATTGAGCGGATAACTCTTCCGCGGCCGAGGCACACTCTTCCGACGTGGCTGCGTTTTGTTGTGTCATCTGGTCGAGCTGAGTCATCGCTTTCGTGATCTCGGCGCTGCCGCGAGCCTGCTCTTGGCTGGCGGACGCGATTTCGCTTGCGATGTTCGTTACGCTATTTACGTTCTGCACGATTTGATCAAACACTTCACCGCATTCTTGTGTGACTTGCGTTCCAGTTTGCACGTTACTCTTAGTATCTTGAACCATTTGGTTCACTTTGCGTAGACTCTCCTCGAGTAAAGTCGAGATTTTTTCCGCAGCGACGCCGCTCATACGGGCGAGGTTTCCGACTTCTTCGGCAACGACAGCGAAGCCTTTTCCGTGTTCGCCAGCCCGCGCGGCCTCGACCGACGCGTTGAACGAGAGAAGTTCGGTTTTGTTGACGATGTCGTTGATGACTTTCGTCTCTTTGTCGATCTGTTCGATAACGGAAACAGTTTCCGCCATGCCTTCGCTGCTCTTGTTGATGGCTTCCATGGCTTGAACCATCTTCTGGATGACGTCCTGACCGTTATGGACAACATCTTGCGATTGGCGAGACGTCGTAGACGCTGAATTCGCGTTCTCCGAGTTCTTGTTGATCATTGAGTTCATCTCTTCAATCGAAGCGGCTGTTTGTTCAAGCGAAGCGGCTTGTTCCGTCGCTGCTTGCGAAAGCTCCTCGGAAGCCGACGCGATTTGGTGCGCGGCCGCGCTCACTTGATCGGAACCTTCATGAAGGTGCGAAATGACCTTCTGAATCGTGCGTGATGTCGAACGAAGAACAAAGAAGGCGATAAGGGAGATCACGAAAATCAACGCTGCGCTGATCGAAATAAGCTGGATCGTAGCCATGCGATACGTTGCGGCGCTGCCGGCGTGAGCTGCGGCCATACGCTCTTCGTTGAATTCAACGATCTTTTCCATCTCTTTTTCCGTCGCTTGGCGGAGACGTACGATTTCTCCCATAGCGGCTTCCGCTTTGGCATGATCGCCTCGAGCTTGCGCCACGCGCGCTTCTTTTGCGACGACCTCCCACTGTTGGACATATTCTTTCGAAGCTGTCCACCAAGGGCGGGCGGTTTCCGACGTCATCGCGAGTCCTTTTTCGAGCGACTCGTACATAGTGTCGACTTCTCTTTGAATGATGCCTTCAATGCGCTGATATTCGCTCGGGGTATCTACGGTCATGTAGCGCAGATGATAGTAGGCCGCATGACGGAAATCGCTCTGTACGCGGTAGCGTAAGATTTTGTGTGTCTGGTTGTTTTTCAGTGGGTCAGTTGCAGGAACGATTCTTCGATCTTGTTCTTTCGTCCTCCTAGCTTTTCAAGATGAGGAGTGTCAACCGGAACTCGTTGCCAGTGGTACTCGAGTCTCATCGCGGTAAACGCCAGCAGTACTTCGAGCGTTCTTTCACCAAGAGTTTCCATCGACTTCGTTCTTCGCTTCAGCTCCTTATTCACGCGCTCAATCGGGTTCGTCGTCCGAAGCGTGCGCCAGAGTTTCTGATCGAATTTGTAATGGGCAAGTAGCGAGTCGAGATCCTTTTCCAAAACCCGAACTGATCTCTCGGCGTCGTGACCCATCTCATGCTTCAGCGCTCTAAACGCCTGTCTAGCAGACGCTTCGCTCGAAGCATACATGACGGCGTGGGCGAGCTTTTTAAACGCAGGGCGGAGCCTCTCAGGCACTTTAGCCATCGCATTCTTTAGAGAATGGACCCAGCATCTTGCTGTCACGGCTCTGACGAACGATTCTTTGAACGCCGTCTCAAGCCCCGGAAGCCCGTCCATCACGCCAATTTGCACGGCTTGCGGATCGAGTCCTCGTTTGACGAGGTCTTTAAAAACTTCTCGCCACGACTCCGCATTGTCTTTGTAGCCAGGGGAAATCGACAAAATACTCATACGGTTTTCTTCGTCGACGCCAAGAACAACGAGCGACGGCTCTTTTTCAGTACTACCGCGGCGCTGGATCTTGAAGTTCGTGCCGTCGATGAAGAGCGACCAATACTTTTTGTGGAGCGGCCGCTCAAGCCACGCCAGCGCCTTGCCCTCGATTATGTCCAGCGACTTCGTCACCGTATCCGTCGACACCTCAACACCCAGAACTCGCTTCGACACCATCGCCATCACACGGTTTGAAAGCCCAGCTAAATGCAAAATCGCGATGTCTTCTTTCAGTCTCGGATCGATCTGTTCCCTATGGGGAAACATCGAACTTTCGAACTCACGTTTGCGATCTGTCGGCATTCGGATGCGCAAACAACCAACGCCTTTCAGCGCGTATTCTTTCTCGCGAAATCCGTTTCGCTTGTTCGCCGATTGATCTGGACGACCAAGGAACAAATCCATTTCCGCCTGAAGAACGGCGTTAAAGAAATCACTCACGCCGTGTCGTATTTCGTTCGTTAGAGCTTCAAGCGCTGTCGTGCGGTTCTCTTTGAAGCTCTCCAAAGCTTGAACAAGCTCCGGTACCTTGATCTCAACTTTGATGATTCCCATTCGGAAATTCATAGCTCATGTCCTTTCGCTGGTCAGGTCGACTCAGCTCGCTGGACACACTTTTTCTTACGCTACC